>NZ_JAAGPQ010000123.1:0-18711 GCF_017104985.1 Paraburkholderia sp. Ac-20342
CCCGCGCGCTGGCCGACGGCGCGCGCGATGCGGGGGCGAGCGCGCCGTCCGCCGGCGCCGTGCCCACCGTACCTATTGCCAGCGCGTCCGCGAATCCGAACCACAAGCATGCGGCCAAGGCTGCCGAAACCCGGCACGAAGCGAAGGCCGCCGGGCATGCCGCGAACGCCAGGGAGGAAGCTCTCGCGAAGAAGCGGCACGACAAGCGCGCGACCGGCCAGAAGGATGATTCCGATGCCGATCTGCTGGCCGTGCTGGTCGCTCGCACGAAGCCCGCGAACGGCAAGGACGCCGCCGTGCATACGACGAAGGCGAAGGTGCAGACCGGCAAGCCGCTGACGCTGGCGGAACAGGTCAAGGCCTGCGGCGAGCGGGGCTTCTTCGAGGATCAGCTGTGCCGCTGGCGCGTGTGCGACGGGCATTGGGGCAAGGACCCGGTGTGCCCCGAGGCGGCGCGCGTGAGTACCGAGCATTGAGCCGCGCACCTTTGAATGACGCGCTGGCGTTGTTCAGAGGTGCATGTGTGCTCGCACGGTTCAGTGCGAGCCGCGCATCATGCCATGCTGCTGCCGCCGTATCCGCGGGAAGCGGCGGCGCGGCATCACGTAGATCGAGCCGGTCAAGCCGGCATCGCTGCCGCGCGCCTGGAGTCTGTTCTTGCGCGCGGCGCGTTTGTCCTGCGCGCCGATCGCCCCAGACTCACAACGTATATTTCAGCAGCGGTCGGCCGTTTAGCGGCTGCGTGTCGCGCGCATTGAACGCATAGTGCTGCCGGAACGCTTCTATGTCCGCACCCGACAGCGAGACCGGTTCGTTCAGCACGTACCATTCGACGTTTTCGGATAGCGGCGGCGTCGTCAGCGAGCCGAGATAGTGGTAGTAGCAGTTCATGCAGGCCGGCACGAGCGCGGCGGCGTCGAACGAGTCGAGCGGCACGCGAACGTCGCGCTGCGCGGCGCGCACGAGCGCGGCGAATTGTTCGTTGCCGGCCCCCTCGCGATATAGCACCGCAATTACCGCAAGCCGGCCGTCCTGCGCCTTGAATACGAAGTGCCCTTCGAGCGGATGGCGTAGGCCGTCGATCGTGTGCTCGGCCGGCGCGTGGAAATGCGCCTGCATCAACCTGAAGTGACGGCCGCGAATCGTCGCGGCGCTCTTCGCCGGCACGATCTGCACGGTGTTGCCGTTATCGACGACGCTCGCGCCTTCGCCCGTCACGTGCATCACGATCGCGTCGTTCTCGTCGGGCGTGCATTCGGCCAGGGTGACGTCCTCGCCGCGGATCTCGATCGGCGACTGCGATTCGCCCGATTCGAGGTGCCATTCTTTCTGATGGCGGTAGTCGAGCGGGTCGTCCTGCGATGGCGAAGTTACCTCGGCATGTTGCGCGGGAATCGGGCGGAGCGGGTTTGACATGCAATTACCTCTCGGGTCGACGATGGTGCATCGGCGCGATGGCGCTGGCCGGCGCGCAAGCAAAGCAGCGGCAACGACGGCGGGGTTCGGGCGCGGTTGCCGGGCCACACCCGTTTGCATCTTGTACAACCGTAAAGACAGCGCCATGACATCCCGCGGCCGGGCGGCTGCGCGCTCGACGGGCTGGCTTCACGACAGCAGACGTTCCGCCACGAAGATGCCCAATCCGACCAGTCCGCCGATCAGCGTCCCGTTGATACGGATGAATTGCAGGTCCTTGCCGACTTGCAGTTCGAGCTTGTCGATCAGCGTCGCGGTATCCCAGCGGGCGACCACGCCCGAAATAAAGCCGCCGATCTCGCTGCGGTTCGGCACGATTGCGGTGTAGACAAGCTGCTGCGCCCAGCGATTGACCAGCACGCTGACCTCGGCATGCGTATCGAGCCACTCGCCGGCTGCCGCGAGGCCACGCGCGAGGACTTGCTGCAGCACCCCCTCGCGCGCCGCCAGTTCGACCTGCAGCCTGTCGCCGGCCTCCGTGCCCAGCCATTCGAGGTAGCCGTCCAGCACCGCGCCGTCGAGCACTTCCGCCTTGATCCGCTCGCCCTCTTCGAGCAGTTGCGGGTCGTCGGCGAGACGCGTCATCAAGCCGTCGAGCATGCCGCGGTACTGCCGGCGCCAGACATGCCCGGGGTCCTCGCGCGCCGCGTCGATGGTTTTTTGCAGCTCGGCGAGGAACGCGTCCGTCACCTTGTCGTCGACCCAGCCCGGCACCCAGCGCGCGCTGCTGCCGGAGACCGCGCGGCGAATGTTGTCCTGATGCGCGTCGATGAAATCCTGCGCCCGGTCCAGTGCGGTGTCGAACGTGGCCTCATGATGTCCTCGCGCCACCAGCACCGACAGCAAGCGGCCGAGCAGCGGCGCCGCGGCAATGGAATCGATGCCTTTGCGCACGAGGCCGAGACTGTAGTCGCGCACTTCGCGACTACCCAGCGAGTCGAGCAGCAAGGGAAACAGATGCTGCAAACGGTCGGCAACCTGCGCGGCATGCTCGGGAGCGCGAATCCAGCGTGCCGCCCAGCCCGCCGCGTCAATCGCTTCGAGGCGGCCCGTCACTTCCGCGGGCGTCAGGAAATTGCTCGCGACAAAAGCGCCGAAACTCTCGCCGATCCGCACCTTGTGCCGCGCGATCACCGCGGTATGCGGCAGCGGTACGCCGAATGGATGACGGAACAGCGCCACGACCGCGAACCAGTCGGCGCAGGCGCCGACCATCGCCGCTTCGGTAAACGCATGGACATAGGCGAGCCAGGGCCAGTGCATCCGCGCTATCGCGATCGAAGTCGCGACGAACAGGATCAGCATCAGAAGCAGCAAGCCGCCCGCCAGCCAGCGCATGCGTCTGAGCTCGATGCGGCGCAGGTCGACCGCGAACCGCGCCGCGGTTGCGTCGGAGCCCCTCGGCGGCTTGCTGACCATTACGCCAGGCCGAAGTCAGGACGCGCGCTTCGCCGGCAACCGGGGCGCAGGCACTTGTAAGCACTGTTGATATGCATGACGAACGGTCTCGCTGTCGTAGATGCGTTCCAGACGCCTGATCGTGAAATGTCCGCGCGCGACACGGTGAAAGTGATCCGCAAAAATGACGTTCAAGGTGGCGCCGCCCACCGCGCCGAGTACCGGCACCATGCTGGCCGCCGACATATCCGCCGCCATCAGGCCAAAACGCCCGACGATTTCGCCGACCAGCTTGGCGACGATCGGCGTCGAGGCATTGACCGCTCCCCGCTCCGAAATGAGCGCGGCCACGTCGACGGTCAGTTTCGTCAACATCAGGCGCGTGGCGTAGTAACCGGCGTTCAGTTCATTGCGTCGGCCCAGCGTATCGTGCGTGCCGAGCGCGAACACCTCGAGACAGGCGAGGCGGGTCTCGAGCCGGCTCAGATCCTCGCCTTCGGCACGCGCAATCTCGGCGATGGCGCGCAGCATCAACGCGGTGGTCAACGGCAATTCCACCGGTAGCGCCATCACCCCGAAAAAGCCGCCGATGCCACCGGCCGCGCCGATCATCAGCTTGCTCATCCATGCGCTGCCCACCGCGTCGGGGCCTTCGTCCAGCGAGTTGATCGCCAGCTCCAGGCAACGGAAAATCGCCGACTGCACGACCTCGCGCATGCGCCGGTTGAGGCCGCCCGGAAAATGCTCGACCAGCGCATTGAGCGGCTGGCCGGCATAATCGGCCAGCCGCGCGGCAAAGTGCGGATGTTCGAGCCTATCCACCGCCGCGCTCAGTTCGCGCCGATGTTGCGAGGTCATGGCGTGGCCGGTCCTGGCCGGTGCGGACGGTTTCATGAGCGGCGCAACGCGGGTCGAATGCCGTTCAGGCTGGCAACGATCGCCGAGCCGTTGCTGATGACGGCCGTGATCTCGGGGCTGACCAGCCCGCCGGGCAGGGCCAGTCCCAGGGCGACCGCGTTCATCGCCGCGACGATTCCATAGTTCTGCTTGATAAGGCCCACCGCGCCACGCGAAATCTCGATGGCCTTGATGAGCTTCCACAGCGAATCTTCCATCAGCACCACGTCGGCCGACTCGTGCGTGATATCCGCGCCGTATTTCATCGCGATGCCGACATCGGCAAAGCTGAGCGCGGGCGAATCATTGATGCCGTCGCCGACCATCGCCACGACGCGCCCTTCCCGCTGCAACTGCAAGATCACCTCGGCCTTGTCGGCGGGCATCATGTTGGCCACCTGACGGGTCAGCCCGACGCGCTCGCCCACCGCGCGCGCGACTACGGCGTTGTCGCCGGTCAGCATGATCGTGTCGCGAATGCCCATGCGGTGCAGCGTCTCGACGATGTCCCGGCTCTCCGGGCGAATCCGGTCTTCGTAGGCGATCAGTCCGGCCAGCTTGCCGTCGATCGCCACGTACAGACTCGAGCAGCCGCGCGCGTCGATCGCCGTGCGCTCGGCCGCGATGTGGTCGACGCGAATTTCGTTCTGGCGCAGAAAGCGCTCGCTGCCGACATGCATGTAATAGCCGTTGACCTGGCCTTCCACGCCGAGGCCGATCCGGTATTCGGTCTCATCGCAAGGCGGCGGCAATAGCCGCAGTTCGCGGCTTTTCTCGCGCAGCGCCTCGGCCACCGGGTGCTGCAGATGCGTTTCGGCCGCCACCGCGAGTTCGAGCAGATGCTCTGACGAAATATTCGGCATGAACGACTGCATCTGCACCACATGAGGCGTGCCGACGCTCAGCGTGCCGGTCTTGTCGAATACCACGGTATCGACTTGCGCCAGCTTTTCCATATGGCCGCCACTCTTGATCACGATGCCGGCGCGCGCGGCGTGCGTCATCGACGACAGCACGGCGGTCGGCGCCGCGACGCGAATGCCGGTGCCGAAGTCGACGATCACGAGCGACAGGAAACGGTTGAAATCGCGCGACAGCAGCGCCGTGCCGATCGCGAGGCCGAGCGTCGGCATCACGAGGCGGTCGGCGAAGCGTTCCGCGTGGTTCTGCATGCGCGTGTCGCCGATCGGCGCGGAGTCGACCAGGTGCGCGATCTGACCGGCAGTGGTTTGCGCGCCGACGCGCAGCGCGCGCAGCGTCAGTTGCCCCTCGCGCAGCACCGTGGCCGCGAATACCGCTTCGCCGGCCTTGCGCGACACCGGCAAGCCTTCGCCCGTGATCGTCTTCTGATCGATCATGCCGTGGCCGTGGGTGATTTCGCCGTCGACCGGAATCATCTCCCCCGGATAGACCACCACTGAATCGTCGACCGCGAGTTCGGTCGCCGGAACGGCGACGATTTCGCCGTCGCGCACCACCCAGGCCGTCTTGCTCTGGAATTCGAGCAGCTCGGTCACGGCGCGCTTCGAGCCGGCCGCGGTCAGATCGCGAATCCAGTCACCAAGGCGGATCAGCCAGGTAATCACGCCGCCCGTCACCATGTTGCCCTGGCCGATCGACACCGAAATCGCCAGCGTATCGAGGAAGTCGACGTTCAGACGCTGCTCGGTACGCCAGACATGCCAGGCACGCCTGAAGATCGGGAATGCGTTGTGCAGCATCAACGGGACGTTGAGCGCGAACAGCACGGGATTCGACGAGAACGCCATGGCCAGCGACAGACTCGGCAACGCCAACGGCCAGCGCGGCCGCTCCGGCACCGTCTGACTGCGCGCGGCACCGACCGCGCGCGCGCCGCCGGTCGGATCGAGGTACTGGAGCAGTTGCCCGAGATCGGCCAGGCTGAAGCCTTCGAGCATTTCGAGCAGTGCATCGACCTCGTCGAGTTTCGCGGGCTCGTAATGAATAATCAGGCTCGCGCAATCGTATTTGATGCAGGCGTCGTCGATGAAATCCTGTTGTTTGAGCCACGACAGCGCGGATTCGGCGAGCGGGGACGGTGCGCACAGCACGGGCACGTGCAGGCGCACGCGACCGGGGATCGCGTGACGGATGGAAAATTCCATGTGGCTTCCGGTTGGCTCAGCGTGCGGCCGAAGACATCGGCGCGGCCGCTGGCGCCGCGTGCCCTTCGTGTTTCAACTCGACAAAATGATTGGCGGCGAACAACGCAAGCGTCACCCACATGGGGGTCGCCGCCTCGGCACCGATTTCGGCGAAGGTCACGACGGCCAGCCCGGCCACGAGAACGATCTTCAGATCGATGGTGTTGCCGCTCAACGACTTGATCTGGTAGTCGAGCTTCCTGATCGTGTCGACCGCCACGCGCACCGTATGGGAGCGCTCGGCCAGGAACTCGGCCTCGGCTTCGATCTTCTTCGCAATCTCGCCGATTTCATCACCGGGCAGCGCGGCGTGCACCGACATGTCGTTCTGCGCACAGTAGTGATGGAAATGCGCCTGGAATTCGCGTTCCCGCTTCAGGTCGTAATGGATCACGATGCTGCCGGTATCGTGCTTGGCCTTGACCTTGGTGATGCCGGGAATCGACATGAAGACGTTCTGGAACATCTCCAGATACGCGGGATTGTGCTTCGCGCCAGGAATACGCATGCGCACGCGTCCCGGCACCTTGTGCTCGATACGGATCACGTGCTTCTTTTTCCTGGCCGGTTCGGCGGCACGGCTCTCCTGCGCCGGCGGCGTCGGTGACGCTTCCGGCCGCGGCTGCGGATCGTTCGTTACCGCAGGCGCGGCGTCATGGTGAGCGGCACCAGAGTGGGGAACTTGACTCATGAAAGATCGACGTGGGGCAGGAGAAAGGGTGCAGTCCTTCCTGCCGGTTGGAACGGCACCCAGGCAACGTGCTGGCGCTGCAAAGCGGCGGAATCAGGCTTTGGCGGGCTCGACGGCCGGCGCGATTCCGTCCGCCGCCGCGGCTTCTTCGGCGTGCACCTCAGCCGCGATATCGCTCACGTGCTCGCGCACCTCGCCGACGGCCGAACGCGCCTTGCGACCGAACTTGTAGGCCCCGCGCACCGTGCTGTTGAACAACGGCTGTACGCGCTCGCCCAGTTTCGGCAGATACTTGGGCGCCAGAACCGCGGCCGCGCCGATCAGAATGCCCGGAATCAGAGCCGCCTCGAACAGCGCGGCGCCCACGACCACCACGCCGACGGTCGCCGCCTTCGACGTGAAATCCTCGCCGTTGCGAACCGGATGGTCTTCTTCGCCGTCAACCATGCGCGCATGCCCGGACATGGTTCCTTCTTCGTCCAAGGCAGCCCCTTCGCCGAGTTTGACTTTGTACTTGCCCATGGTTCGGTGATCCTTTTCTGCAGTTGTTTGGAGAGATCCGGCCCGTCGCCCGTTTTCGGGGCGGGTTGTTCTTTTTAATCGAACCGGGTGACTCGTCCATGACCGCCTTATTTCATATTCCTCATCGATTGATTGCAAAAGCATTTGCAATGCCGACTATGCGGTTACGGATCATCGCCCCGCAGCCTCGTTCACGAACCAGCGGGCCAGCGAAAACAGCGCGGCATCCTCGCCGGCCGCGCCGATGAACTGCAGCCCGAGCGGCAGGTTCTCGTCGCGCAGCGCCGGCAGCGTCAGCGCGGGAACGCCGAGGATCGATGCCGGCACCGCGAAGCCGGGGTTGCCTGTCGACGTGAAGCCGCGTGGCGCGGCGCCGGTCGCGCCGAGCGTCACGACGCCGTCGCAGTTCGCCATCAGCTCGGCGAACGTGTCGCGCAGCCTCGCGCGGCGCGCGAGCGCAGCCGCATAGTCGTGCTGGGTCATCGCCGTGGCATTGGCGAGGCGCCGCAGCAGCGCATGGCTAATCGCGCTCGCGTTGGTCTGAGCGTAGCCTTCGAGCGGCCAGCGCGATTCCCACGCGATGATCGACAGCGTCAGTTCCAGCAGGCCGTCTGCCAGCTCCCGTTCGAATTGTTCGACCACCTCTGCCTGCGCGCGGGTGACGACTTCCACGCCGCGTTCGCGCAGCCAGGCCGCCGCGGCATCGAGCGCCGCACGCGCGCCGGGCGTCGCCGCGCTCAAGCCCGCGGTTTCGAGCAGCACGAGGCGGCGCGGCGCGCGCGCGTCCGGCAAGCTGTCGGGGCCCATGAGACCCGCATGGCCGGGATCGCCGCCGACCCGCGAGGCGATGGCGCGAGCCGCTGCCCAGACGTCGTCGAGCGTCGTGCCGAGCAGGCCGGCGGCGCTGTGGCTCAGGTGGTCGAAGCTGCCGCTGCGGTTCAGTGCGCCATAGGTCGGCTTGAAGCCGATGCAGCCGCAATAGCTGGCCGGCCGGATCGTCGAACCCACTACCTGGCTGCCGAGGGCGAGCGGCACGAAGCCCGCGCCGACCGCCGCGGCCGATCCGGCGCTCGAACCGCCGGGCGTGCGCTGCGGATCGTGAGGGTTGGCCGTGCTCGAGAACATTTCGGTGGCCGCGAATTCGGCCGTCGAGGTCTTGCCGACGATGATCGCGCCAGCCTGGCGCAACGCCTGCACGCTGGCCGCATCGCGCCGCGTCTGCGTGCCGGTCCACATCGGCGAGCCTTGGGCGGTCGGCAGGTCCGCCGTTTCGATGATGTCCTTGACGCCGATCGCGATGCCGTCGAGCGGCGACAGCGGCTTGCCGTCGAGCCAGCGTTGCGTCGAGCGTTGCGCCTCGGCGCGCGCGCGTTCGAGGGCCAGCGCGACGAACGCGCGAACCTCGTGCTCGCGGGCATCGAGGCGCGCGAGCCCGGTTTCCAGCAGCGCGAGCGGGCTCGTCGCGCCGCTCCGGAACGCGGCGGCATGGCTGACGTAGGAAGAGGGCGGCGTATAGGCGATCAGCGGGCTCTGCATCGGCGGAAGTCCTTCGATAGGCGTTTGAGAATGGACAGCGGGACGGCGGGCGCGGCACCGGGTCGGCGGATGGGGCCGCACTGCATGGATATACCATGACAATCGACGAGCCGACGAGCTTGACCGGCCTGGAAATGCCGGCTTGCGGCGCGGGCGGCTCGTGCCGCGACAAGACAGCGTGGCGACACGGCGTGACTGGCCGGCATCGGGCCTCGGACAGTGCGCCTGAGCGAAGGCGCAGCTTCCCTGCATTCCACCCGCCGACTCCATCGCCTTCTTTGGCGGGCCAGCGCACAGAGCGGCACCTTGCGTGACGATAGTCTTGTTTCAAACGGGACGAAGAATCCGTTGCCCGGAGAATGGCATGTCGTTGGTGACAGGTCGGCTTCCACACCATATCAATAACGAGAACCATCATGCGAGCTGACCATACCGCCGCCGAGACGATCCCATCCCAGCCGTTGGCGAGCACGCCGCTCGACGGCGCCGGCGAAGACATGCCGCAACGGCCGGCGCGGGCACTGACGCGAGCCGCTTTCTGTTTTGCGTGGCTTTTCGGGCTGGAGCCGTTCCTCGCGGTATCGACGGATGACGCGCGGGGCTCGCGGCTCGATCGTCACCAGGCGTTCGGCGGTGTGTCACGGAGCAGCGCGCATCATCTTCCCGAAGACGGGGGCGCGCCCAGGCACCCGTAGCGCCGACCATAAGCCGGGAGACCGTGGAATCAGGGAAACTCCGTGTGAAAACCACGGCAGTCAGGCCGTTAAATAAAGACGGGAAGGCTTATTGACGTAGGCCATCCGCTTTCAGCACGGGTTTTGTCACGCGACGGTCGGCGTCGCAATTCACCTCCGGGCAACACCCGTGCTGAAGGCTTCTTCGTGCGCGGCACGCAAGCCTTAATCGGCGCGGAAAAACCGCGAACCGAAGCCAGAATCAGAAAAACCGCCGTGAAGGCGGTTTTTTTTGGCAGCCGCGTCTGAACCGGCGGAAGCCGGGAGCATTGAGCAGCGAGGCTGAGCGGGCTTGCCTGCACGCAGCGCATAGCCGATACGCGAGTATCCGCATGTAATCGTGAAATAAATGGATTGCGTCGCAATCCATTCGGTAATTTCGACGTCGTGGGTCTTATCGCGAAAATGACAGCATTAACTTTACTAAGTTCCCGGAATTAAAAAATAAATTTCGCACGCCGCCCAAAACCCTCTCTTCAATCGCCTTTTATTACAAAAAATTAGTCGGCGATATTCACGAATCGTTCCGACCCGATTACGTCACGCGTATTAAAGAGCGTTGCAAACACGCAACTTCGAAGATTGAGATGTTGAAAGTTGATTTTGGCTAAGGCAGCCGAACTCCTGTCATTATTTTGCAATAAACGTCGGAAAAACAACTACTTAACGCCACCTGCCCGAACATTGTTGCGAATTTTGAAAAATCCTGTTGCGCAAACTACCCGCGTCGCTATTAGGGTGTCCACCTACACTCACGCTTCGCTTGAAGGGTGCCCCGTCGATCCGAGCGTTCGGCCGACAAGGCGGCAGCAGATGCGATGCGTCCCGCTGCCGAGGCAAGTCCTGCTCCCCGTGAAAATTTTTCGAATTGGAGTTCCCATGAAAAAGAGTCTTATCGTCGTCGCGGCTGCCGCATCGGTCGCATCGGTCGCTCACGCACAAAGCAGCGTGACCCTGTATGGTGTGCTCGACGCGGGCCTGACGTACACCAGCAACGTTGCTGGCCATTCCAAGTGGGCAGCAGGTAGCGGCGGCATCAGCCAGAGCATGTTCGGCCTGCGCGGTTCGGAAGACCTGGGCAACGGTCTGAAGGCAATCTTCACGTTGGAAAGCGGCTTCGACATCAACAACGGCAAGTTCGCCAACAACAACGGCATGTTTAACCGTCAGGCATTCGTCGGCCTGTCGAGCGCGCAATTCGGTACGGTCACGCTGGGTCGCCAGTACGACGCAGTGCAGGACTACCTCGCGCCGCTGACCGCAACGGGCAGCTGGGGCGGCACGTCGTTCGCGCACCCGTTCAACAACGACAACCTGAACACCAACGGCGGTCTGTCGGTCAACAACTCGATCAAGTACTCGAGCGCTAACTACGCAGGCTTCACGTTCGGCGGCACGTACGGCTTCTCGAACCAGGCTGGCGCATTCGCGAACAACCGCCAGTACAGCCTGGGTGCTGCATACCAGTGGCAAGGCCTGCACCTCGGTGCTGCCTACGCGCAACAGAACAACCCGAACGGCAACGGCGGCGCATCGGACGGCGTGCTGGCGAACACCTCGGGCGTTCTGGAAGGCAACTTCCGTCAGCGTCAGTTCGGCGCGGCAGCTTCGTACGGCTTCGGCCCGGCGCTGGTCGGCGTGGCCTGGACGCAATCGCGCGTCGACAACCTGGTCGGCGCAGCGGACGGTCAGCGTCAAGGCTACACCAACAACTACGAAATCAACGGCAAGTACAACCTGACCCCGGCTCTCGGCCTCGGCATCGCGTACACGTTCACCGACGCACGCGGCTACGGCGTCAACGCCGACGGTAACGACATGAAGACCCGTTACCACCAGATCGGCCTGCAGGCTGACTACTCGCTGTCGCGTCGCACCGACGTCTACGCTCAGGCCGTGTACCAGCACGCAATGGGCGACGGCGGCGTGGCTTCGATCTACAGCGGCGACAACTCGGTTCCGACGTCGTCGTCGAAGAACCAGACGGCTGCTACGGTCGGCCTGCGTCACCGCTTCTAAGCTTCCGCAGAAGCCTGTAGTTCATGCAGTAGAAAAGGGTGCCGTTCGCGGCACCTTTTTTATGTGCGCGTCGCTTGCCGATCCGGCGAGTCGACGCAAAAAACCCGGTATCCGCCACAACGGATACCGGGTTTTTTTATGCCGCGAGAGGGGCCTGCGCGGGCCCCATCCGCGTCAGAAAATCGTTCGCAGACCGAGCGCGATGCCGGTCTGGTTGTTGCGGCCCGGCAGTTCGACCGATGCGGCGCCCGACACCTTGTCGAAGTCGACGGTGCCGTACACCTCGGTGCGCTTCGACAGCGCGTACTCGGCCAACGCCACGAACGTGTAGCGATAGCCGCTGCCCAGTTCGCCGTTGCCGATTGCCGCGTTCGACATATGGTCGTAGTACGCCGCGCCCGTCAGCGTGAGCGCGCGCGTGGCCTGCCACGTGACGCCGGCGAACGGGCCGTTGTCGATGCGCCCCGAGCCCTGGACGATATCGACACCCGGCACGAGCGTCTGCTGCGCGAGCGCGCTGTCGACGAAGCCCGTGTCGTCCTTCGAATGCAGATAGCCGACGTACAGCTTCGCCGCGCTGAACGCATAAACCGCGTTGGCATTGAAGACGGTCTGCTTGCGATTGCCGTTGTCGCTGTTTTGCTGCACGCCGGCCGCGACCGACAGCGGACCCGCCACGTACGACAGCGTGAAGCCGTACATATTGCCGGCGCCGAGATGGCCCGGCACCTGGCCCGAGAAGCCGTCCTCGCCGGTCGAGGTCGAGTTCGTGCCGAACGAGTACATCGCGGCCACCGTCAGGCCCTGGAACGTGCCGCTATATTTGACCGCGTTGTCGGCGTAGAGCCCCGCGCCGAGCGCGCCCGGCAACCACGAGTTCTCGTTGTAGTTACCGACCGTGAGCGGGTCGTAGGTATCGCCGAGCAGATCGAACAGCGGCGTCTTCTGGCGACCGAGCGTGAGCGTGCCGTACGGGCTGCTCAGGCCCACGTACGCGTTGCGGTTGAAGATGCGATGGCTGTCCGATGCCGAGCCGTCCTGCAGGTTGATGCCGCTTTCCAGATCGAAGATCGCCTTCATGCCGTGACCCAGGTCTTCCGAGCCGCGCAGACCCCAGCGGCTATTGGTGATCGCGCCGTTCGTCATGTACAGGCGGTTGTCGTTCCGGGCGTTCGAGTTCGTCAGATAGCGCACGCTGACGTCGGCGACGCCGTACAGCGTGATCGAACTTTGCGCGCAAGCCTGCTCCGACGTCATGGCGAGGGCGGCTCCGCCCACGACTGCGGCGGTCTTGAGAAAGCAGAGATGTCTCACTGGTTTTCCTGCGTGTGGATGGGTGGATTTTTTCGTTTGGACACGGCGCTCGCGGGCGGGCCGCGGCGCCGGGCGCGCCGATGATAGACCACGACTCGCATTGCACCCTTCATGCAGCGGTGCAATAACTTATTGTGTTTTTTGACAATTGCACTCGCGCGATTAACAAGAATTGACCTTTGCCCAGGCTCGGTTCGAGTAGTCTCAAAAATATTCGCTATAGATATTGTTTCGCAGAGACGCTCGCATACACGTTGTGCGCGAGCGCGCCGCGCTTTTATGCATGAATATTCCTTCTTCCGAACCGCTGACGGCCTGGCCCGCCGTTCAGGAGTTAACCGACGAGCAATGGCTGCGGGTCGAGCCGCTGCTGCCTGAATCGCTGAACGAGGGGCCACGTCGCGGACGTCCGCCGATCGATCTGCGCCGCGTGCTGGATAGCGTGATGTGGGTGTTGCACGCGCGCGCGCCGTGGAGCGCGATGCCCGAGCATCATGTGCCGTATCAGACCGCGCATCGCTATTATTTGCGCTGGAAAAAATCCGGTGTGCTGACCGCGATCATGTTCGCGCTGTTCAAGACGGATGCCGTTCTCGAACGGCGCGCGACACGTCGCGGCGGTGTGCGCCTGGATTAGCGCGTTCGTTTGCGCTGCGCGGACGTGTCGCGCGGCGTCTCGATATAGACTCGTGGAAAAGCCGTCACCGGATTATTCCGGCGACGGCTTTTTCAATTCCCGCACAATGGAATGGCGGGCGTGTGAAGTCATGCAGGGGTTTCTTCGAGTGGTCGTCGCGCAAAGCCGGCGGGCGGAGCGCCATTGATCGGCAGCAAACGGCCTGGAAGCCGTACTGGCCGGGCCGGTTCGAGCACGCTACGCTGCTATTTGAATGACGGGCAGTTCACGCCGACAATAGCGAAGCCAGCTCATCAACCAGAACAATCGGCGGCGCGGCTCGCGCCTCAGGAGACGATGCAATGACGAAGCACAGGTTCGACGACGGTCTCGAGCAGCGCGAGGCCAATTATGTCCCGCTCACGCCAATCGACTTCCTCGCGCGCGCCGCGCAGGTGTACGGCGAGCGGCTCGCGATCGTCCACGGGGAGATTCGCCGCAGCTGGAGCGAGACCTACGAACGCGCGCGGCGGCTCGCGAGCGCGCTGCGCGAGGCCGGCATTGGCCGTGGCGATACGGTCGCCGCGCTGCTGCCCAACATTCCGCCGATGATCGAGGCGCACTTCGGCGTGCCGATGGCGGGTGCCGTGCTCAACACGCTCAATACGCGGCTCGACGTCGCCTCGCTGCTGTTCATGCTGCGCCACGGCGAGGCGAAGGTGCTGATCGTCGATACCGAATACGGCGAGCTCGCGCATCGCGCCGCGCTCGAGTTTCCCGGGCTGCTCGTGATCAGCGTGGCCGACGCTCAGCCCGCCGACGCCGCGCAGTTTATCCGCGCGACCGACTACGAAGCGTTCCTGCAAGCGGGCGACCTGGCCTTCGAGTGGACCCGGCCCGCCGACGAATGGGATGCGATCGCGCTCAACTACACGTCGGGCACGACCGGCGATCCGAAGGGCGTGGTCTATCACCATCGCGGCGCGTATCTGAATGCGCTCAGCAATATCCTCGAATGGGACATGCCGAAGCACGCGGTCTATCTATGGACGCTGCCGCTGTTTCACTGCAACGGCTGGTGCTTTCCGTGGACCGTCGCCGCGCGCGCGGGCGTCAACGTCTGCCTGCGCAAGTTCGATGCGAAGACCGTGTTCGAACTGATTCGCCGCGAGCGCATCACGCATTACTGCGGCGCGCCGATCGTGCAGAACGCGCTCGCCAATGCGCCGGCCGAGTGGCGCGAGGGTATCGAGCATCGCGTCTCGACGATGGTCGCGGGCGCGGCGCCGCCGCCCGCGGTGATCGCGAAGATGAGGGAGATCGGCTTCGATCTGACGCACGTGTACGGCCTCACCGAAACCTATGGGCCGGCGGCCGTCTGCGCGAAGCAGGACGCGTGGGATGCGCTCGACGAAAACACGCGCGCCGATCTGACCGCGCGCCAGGGCGTGCGTTATCACCTGCAGGCGGCCGTCGCGGTGCTCGACCCGGACACGCTCGAAGCGGTGCCGGACGACGGCGAAACGCTCGGCGAGATCATGTTTCGCGGCAACATCTGCATGAAGGGCTATCTGAAGAACGAACGCGCGACCGAAGCGGCGTTTCGCGGCGGCTGGTTCCATACCGGCGATCTTGGCGTACGCACGCCCGACGGCTATATCCGCATTCGCGACCGCAGCAAGGACATCATCATCTCGGGCGGCGAGAATATTTCGAGCATCGAGGTCGAGGACACGCTGTATCGCCATCCGGCGGTATCGGTCGCGGCGGTGGTCGCGATGGCCGATCCGAAGTGGGGCGAAGTGCCGTGCGCGTTCATCGAACTGAAGGAAGGCGCGCAGGCGACCGAGGAAGACATCATCGCGCACTGCCGGCTGTTTCTGGCCGGCTACAAATTGCCGAAGGCGGTGCGTTTCGGGGAATTGCCGAAGACGTCGACGGGGAAAATCCAGAAGTTCGAACTGCGGGCGCGCATCAAGGCGGAAGGCAAGGGCTGACGCGCGGGGCGCGCGCTACGAACGGCGCGCGCCCATGCATCGCTCAGATTCCCACCTTGTGCGCGTTCAGAATCAGGCGCAACCCGAGTGCCGTGACCGCGCTCGCGGCGATGCGGTCGATCCACGCCTTCCAGCGCAGATAGATTTCGCGCGGACGCCTGCTCGAAAAGCACAGCGCGACGATCGTGTACCAGCCGGCCTCGATCGCGAAGATCGCGGGCGGCAGCGCGAAGTAGCACCACACCGGCGGATGCTGCGGCAGCAGCGCGGCGAAGATACTGCCGTAGTAGATGGCTGTTTTCGGATTGCTGAGCTGCGTGCTAAGGCCGATCCAGAACGATTTGCGCGGATTGCCGGCGCCGCTTTGCGTGGCGTCGAAGGCGAGCGGCTTCGCGGCGCCGCGCCAGATTTTCGAGGCGAGGTAGACGAGGTAGACGCCCCCGGCGATTTTCAGGCCGACGTACAGCCATGCGACCGTCGCGAGCAGTGTATAGAGGCCGAGCAGCGCGATGCCGCTGAAGAACACGCCACCGATGCCCATGCCGAGCGCCGTCGCCAGACCGTCGCCGCGCGACAGGCCGATCGCATTGCGTGCGACGATGACGAAGCTCGGCCCGGGACTCATCGCGCCCAGCAGCAGCGCGGCGAGAATCGTGAGGACGGCGGTCGAAGCGGGCATGGTCGTGTCTCCTGTGAGGTGGTCCCGTCGCTCGAAGCGCTGGCGTGACGGGCCGAGCGGGGCGGCTTGTGAGGGCCGGGGTGTGGAGTATCGCATTGTCTGGCGGGAACGCGGCTGAAGTCATGCCCGCTGAAAGGGACATAAGGGGACATAGAGACATCAGCCGAACAATCGGCGGCAAAGGCAAGAGTCCTTTGCTACGGGCGAAATAAGCCCAATGCTAGAATGGCCTTCCATACGCCGCCGCTCCCTCGAACCCGTGAGGCGAGGCCGGGGCGTAGTTCGGGGACGCAATTCAAAGGTGTAATTCGAACCGCCCGGCGGCGAATGCGTCCGATCTCCGTGTTCCGGTTCAGGCGCTTCCATCGGCAATCAAACAGGCATGGCTGGCAGATGCGGGTTTTCACGCATCCTTGAAAAGGCTGTGCATTCGGATTACTGAGTGGATTACCCCGCGAATTGCCTTGCTTCCTCTGAATCGAACACGGGCTTCGCGTTGTTTTGCGAAATTCCCGGTTGTCTAACGCCAGCAGGCTGCTGCGATACCAATACGCTATGAAAGAGCAAGAACGGCAACAACGACTGTTCGAACACGATGAGAATGTGCGCGAGCGCATGGTCGCGTGGATTCGCCGACGCATGGACGACTACGACATCACACTCGAAGCGCTGGCCGAATCGCTCGAAGCCGACGAGAAAGCCGCCAGCGCGGTGAAGTACCGCGACGCGTTCGGCAATACGTGGGATGGTCGCGGCGATAAACCCGCCTGGCTCGCGCGCGCGATTTACGCGGGACAAAGCATCGAACATTTCCGTTGCTGAGCGCGCCACCCGGCATCGCGGCAAAAAAGCGAAAGCCAAAAAAAAGCCCGCTTAAAGGCGGGCTCAACTCTTACTACTCGGAGTTTCACGATCCAGTCGCTTGACGGATCACGTCGAGTGTAATTGAAAGCGATATGAAAGTGTGAAAAAACCGCTTCACAGATCAAAAAACACGGTTTCCTTATCGCCCTGCATGCGGATGTCGAAGCGGTAGACGTTCGCCGCACCCGGTTCGCGACGCGCGATCAGCGTGTTGCGGCGCTCGGCCGGCACCGACGCCAGCACGGCGTCCTGGCCGTTTGCCTCGGCTTCGTCTTCGAAGTAGATGCGCGTGAACGTGTGCAGCAGCATGCCGCGCATCGTCAGGATCACGTTGATGTGCGGCGCTTCGGTGGGGTTCGCGCGGCCCGGCTTCACCGTCTCGACGATAAAGCGCTTGTGCGGGTCCGTGCCCGTGCCGACGCGCGCAAAGCCGTGAAAACCGGTCTTCAGGATTTCCTCGCGCGATTCCGGATAGTGGCCGTTCGAATCGACCTGCGACATCTCGACCATCGCGTCGCCGACCGCGTTGCCGTCGCCGTCGAACACCTGGCCGACGATCGTGATGTGCTCGCCGGCCGCTTCCATGTCGGCGAGGACGTGCGTGAACAGGCTCTTGTAGTCGAAGTCGTATTGCTGCGGGCAAAGACCGTAGGCGAAGTACGGGCCAACGGTTTGCGAAGGCGTTTGCTTGAGGGTCGTCATGGCTTAGCGCTCCATCGGGGTTTCGTTCGGGCCGCGCAGCACGATGTCGAAATCGTAGCCGAGCGCATAAGCCTCTTGGGTGGTGTCGAGCGAGAACTTCGCGATCATGCGCTCACGGGCATGTTCCGGTGTGCCTTGGTAGATCGGGTCGAACGCGAGCAGCGGGTCGCCGGGGAAGTACATCTGCGTGACGAGACGCGAGCCGAAGTGGTCGCCGAACAGCGAGAAGTGGATGTGCTGCGGACGCCAGGCGTTCGGGTGATTGCCCCACGGATACGCGCCCGGCTTGATGCTCAGGAAGCGGTAGCGGCCTTCGTTGTCGGTGAGACAGCGGCCCGCGCCGAGGAAGTTCGGGTCGAGCGGCGCGTCGTGCTGGTCGGCCTTGTGCACGTAGCGGCCGGCCGCGTTCGCCTGCCACACTTCGACGAGCGTGTTGCGCACCGGGCGGCCGCCTTCGTCGAGCACGCGGCCCGTCACGATGATGCGCTCGCCGAGCGGCTCGCCGTTGCGCACCGCGTTGCGCGTCAGATCGTGGTCGAGCGCGCCGAGGTCCTCGGTGCCGTAGACCGGCACGCGCTGGTCGCGCAGCTTTTCCTTCAGCGGGATCAGCGGGCGGGTGGGACCGCGTTTGACCGACGAACCGTACTGGGGATAGACGTAAGCGGGATGGGACGCGAACTCGCGCGGGGTGAGGGAAGAATCTTCCATGAAGTGTCTCCGTGGGAGGAATCGTGGGGGGCGACGTTGTGACAGGAACTTTATCCAAAGCCGGCGGTTATGCAAAATGACGTTTTCACCCGTTTCGTATAACCTCACGTTATGCAACGAAGCCTCGCGGATAGCCGCGTCAAATTCCGTCATCTCCAGTGCTTTCTGGCCGTCGCGCAGTTCGGCAGCGTCCAGCGGGCGGCGGACAGCCTGTCCATCACGCAGCCGGCCGTGTCGAAGACGGTCGCTGAGCTCGAGGCGATTCTCGGCGTGAAGCTGTTCGAGCGCGGCCGCCACGGCGCGGTGCCGACCCGCGAGGGACAGCTCTTCATGCCGCACGCGAGCGCCTGCGTGAGCGCGCTGCGCCAGGGCGTCGACCTGCTCGCGCGCGCG
>NZ_JAAGPQ010000124.1:0-18032 GCF_017104985.1 Paraburkholderia sp. Ac-20342
CATGCAGTTGCAGGATGCGCCGAGGAGAACCCTTAAACCGGACATTTCTAACTGGCCCAAACCGGACATTACTAAATGGCCGTCACAAATTTATGGGTGATAATTTATGTTATGTAAAATTAAATAAAACCTCCCAATACCCCCCATCCGACACACCACACCCACCCAAACCACCCGACCCTCGCCAGCACATCAATCAGCTAGAATTCTTCAGAAGAAAGCCGCTAAAAAAGCGGCTCAAATAATAAAACTCAAATAGGCCATGTCTAAAGTCTCCATCGTCGTTCCCTGCTTCAATCAGGAAGCGTTCATTGCCGAAGCCCTCGAATCGGTGCTGGTGCAATCCTACGGCGACTGGGAATGCATCATCGTGAATGACGGCTCTACCGATGGCTCTGACGCCATTATTCGGCAATACGCAAAGAAGGATCGCCGGTTTCTGCCTTTTCTCAAGGATAACGGCGGCGTTGCTGCGGCTCGCAACTTTGGTTTTACTCAGGCGTGCGGCTCACTCTTTGTGCCGCTCGATGGCGACGACAAACTGCACCCGGACTATCTGCGCCGAGTCGTCGAGCGCTTCGAGGTCCAGCCCGATACCGTGCTCGTGTATACCGGCACGCAACGTTTTGGCGAGAGTCGCAAGGTGTGGCGCTTGCCAACATATAGCTACGAAAAGCTGCTCTGGCAAAACATGATCGTCAACACGGCTATTTACCGGCGTGAGGCGTTTCTGGCCGCGGGTGGCTACTCTCCGGAAATGATCTTCGGCTTTGAAGACTGGGAATTCTATGTACGACTTCTGAACCCCGAATCCAAAGTCCAATACATTGACGCGCCGCTGCTTTTCTATCGCATCAAGAAAAGCTCGCGATCGACTGAGCTGGTCGAAAGAGACAAGATCAAGGAGTCGCAGCGACTGATCTATGAGCGCAATCGCGCGAAGTATGCTCAGTATGAGGCCAATCCCATCAACGTCTTCGGCAAGTGCATGAAGGACTTCGCCCCTTCGTATACGGCGCGCTATAAGCGCCAGGCCTGCTACATGCACGCTGCGTACGGCATCGCGATTGCCTTTCTGCTCGCAACGGTGGGCGTACTGCTCACGCGCTAACATGAGCATCACAATCGCGCGCCTCGTTCGGGTAGTACGCCGAGGCCGGGAATATCTTTGTTGCCGGTTATCACCAGAGCGCGTGAGTCACTTTGGATAGTGCGCGCGGAATGAACAGGCACGAGCATGGCGAAGACGACAAAGTGCCGGCCTGCGAGGGACGTGTGTCCACGAGGCTATCCACGCGCGATAACCTTCACTACGCCTCGATTCATTAAACATCAGGTGCATGCATGACGAATGCACGGTGTAAAGATCGAATAGTCGTCAGCGCAATAGCAAATCACTTATGCACATGCAAGTGTACGAGTGTCCCCAATTCGCGCTTCCTGCAAATGCGAATAGTCGTTCATATATACGAAGCTCGATTTGATTTCCTTAGAGGCGCAAGCAAACCTTGGCGGCCGCCATGCTGCCATTGACGCTGGCGTCTACAACGAGAACGGCTGGCTTGCCGGACTCCTGTTTTGCGGCGAATTGCAAGTCAACTTGTATATGGCAGTGTTCTCTATTCACGCTTTCTGAGAATACGAATAGTAGTTCTTATACGAGGAACTCGATTTTAGATAGGCCCCACCGTCAAATTCTTGGCGAGCGCGTAGCGCTCATCCTTGGCACGAGAAACGGATGCCGACATGCACTTCACCGCCACGCTGTAGATGCTCTCGCGCAAATTCGATGCGAGTGATGAGATTCTCTACGTCATCCCGCTCGCAACCCAGGTACGGATTCGTTCGTTGATGTCCTGCAATTGTCGCAGCGACGCACGGCGCATCATGTCAGCGATTTGGCCCGGTGGAATGTTGGTGAGTGCCGATACCGTGGCGTTCAGCCTCGCCTGGAATTCGCGTACGCGTTCGCCGCTGTCCCGGCGATACTCCGGCGACTGGGGATGGGCCGGATTCGCTGACCGTCCGGGATCCGTCGGCGAATAGGGCGTGGCGGGTAGATTGCTGGTACGCATGGCGAAAGACACGGGTTCAAAGTTGAGTCGAATGTACTCGCGTCAGTCGACTACGCGGTTCTTGCGGCGAAGCGCGGTCGCGTATTCCGAAGGGGCGTGAGCCGAATAAGATGTACGTCCGGTTCCGCCGGCTCTATTGCATTCTCGTCAAATGTACAAGGTTAACTTTGTCCGCTTTTGTGACACGTAAGCTATCGGGGCGCCGTTTCCGCTTGTGCGTGGGTGCCGGCACGCTCATCGCAACAATCACATCGAGAATGAATGGGTTGCGGCGAATGCCAAGCATAAAGATCAGCCAAGTCGCCAACGCAATAGCAAGTCAATTTGCATATACCAGTGCTCGAGTGTTCTCTATTAAAGCATTTCTGAAAAATGCGAATAGTATTTTTTATGCGAGAAGCTCGCGTTGATTTGCCTGGATTCGCAAGCAACTATCGCGTCAATTTCGATTTTCAATTGGACGCCAGTCGGTCCTTTTCGTCTAATTAAGCGGATTTTTAAGTAGCCGAAAATTGACGCCGGAGAACAATCGAAATGTCAGAAAGAACGAAGCGAATCGCGAAGAGTCTCGTGGCCGCAACCTGCGCCGCGATGATGTCGTCTCCCTATGCCGCCGATATGACGCGCGATAACGGATCGCCGGTTGGCGACAACCAGAACTCGCAGACGGCCGGACCGGAAGGTCCGGACACGCTGCAAGACTCGCATCTGATCGAAAAACTGCAGCGCTTCGATCGTGAGCGTATTCCCGAGCGCGTCGTGCACGCGCGCGGCACCGGCGCTTTCGGCGACTTCGAGAGCACTGCCGATATCAACGACCTGTCGATCGCGCAAGTGTTCAAGCCCGGCACGAAAACACCTGTTTTCGTGCGCTTTTCGACGGTCATGGGCTATCGCGGCTCGCCGGAGCAGGCACGTGACCCGCGTGGCTTCGCGATCAAGTTCTACACGACCCAGGGTAATTGGGATCTGGTGGGCATCAACATGCCGATCTTCTTTATTCGCGATGCCATCAAGTTTCCCGACTTCGTGCATGCCAACAAGCCGAGTGCCGTGACGGGCGTTCAGGACGCTAACCTCGCGTTCGACTTCTTCTCGCATGCGCCCGAAGCGACGAACATGCTCACGCACCTGTACACCACGGAAGGCATGCCGGATTCGTATCGCCACATGGACGGCTATGGCGTGCATGCGTTCAAGCTTGTCAACGCGCAGGGCCAGGTGCACTACGTGAAGTTCCACTTCAGGAGCGAGCAAGGCATGCATGGTATCCGCCCGCAGGATATCCCCGGCTCGATCGGCGCGGACTGGAACCTGATGACGAACGATCTGTACCACGCAATCAAAGCGGGAGACGATCCGAAATGGGACCTGTATATCCAGGTGCTGAATCCGCAGGACCTGAACAAGTCCGACTATGACGCGCTCGACGACACGAAGATCTGGAGCAATGTGCCCGAGCGCAAGATCGGCACGCTGACCCTCAATCGCGTACCGGATAACTACTTCGAAAGCACCGAGGAATCGGCGTTCGCGCCGTCGCGGATGGTGCCTGGTATCGAGCCGTCCGAGGACCGCATGCTGCAAGGCCGGATGTTTGCCTATGCGGATACGCAGATGTACCGTCTCGGCGCGAACTTCAATAGCCTGCCGATCAATCGCCCGCGCGTGCCGGTTGTGAACAACAACCAGGACGGCAAGATGAACTTCGGCGACCGCAAGGGCGAAGTGAATTACGAGCCTTCCACGCTCGGCGAGATTCCCCAGGACCCACGCTACAAGTACGTGCAGACGCCGCTTTCCGGCACGACTCAGCAAATGGCGATCCGCAAGACGCTCAACTTCCGGCAGGCGGGTGAGTACTACCGCACCCTTTCCGAGCAGGACAAGCAGGATCTGGTGACGGCGCTGTCCGGCGACCTGAACCACGTGACCAACGACACGAACAAGTACACGATGCTCTCGTACTTCTACAAGGCCGATGCGGATTACGGCAGCCGTCTGGTAGATGCGACGCACGCGGACTTGCCGCGCGTGAAAATGCTTGCCTCGAAGCTTTCGGATAAATAGCCGCTAGAAAACGGCGGAGACGGCTGTATGGTCTCCGCCGGTTCAAGGTGTATTAAGGCTTGAAGTTGTGCCGCCTATTCAAGCGGAGAATCATTGCGATGAACCCCTTCCGATCTATTCTGCCCCCTGTGCTTCGCGTGATGGCCATGGCCTGCGTGGCCGTTGCCATGGCAGGTTGCGCATCGACACCGGTGGCCGCGACTACCGGTGCTCACCCGGAGCTGCGCCGCTACGACGAAGAATGGTTCGACGCGGCGCGTATCGGACGCGTCGATATTCTGCAGACGCTCGTTGCCGCGGGCTACCCGATCGATGCGACGACGCACGAGGGCTATACGGCGGTGATACTCGCGGCCTACCGGCATCAGCCTGAGGCACTCGAGTATCTGCTGCGCACGGGCGCGAATGCATGCACGGGTGACCAGCACGGCAATACCGCGCTGATGGGCGTTCTCTTCAAAGGAGATACGGCTCTGGCCAGGCGCCTGATCCAGACGCACTGTCCGATCGATCAGACCAACAATGCCGGCGAAACGGCGCTCGCCTTCGCCGCGTTGTTTGGACGGGTCGATCTGGTGCCGCAACTCGTCGCGCACGGAGCGAATCTCGAGCATGCCGACGAGCTCGGACGGACCGCGTTGCAGATCGCGGTTCAGCAAGGTAATGCCACGACCATTGCCGCATTGGAAAAGGCCGGCGCGCAGCACGTTCCCGATCCGGCGATGTACAACCATCCTTGAAATCAGAACGCGAATCCGTTCGCTTCGGATCTTGCACCGGCTTTTCGCCTCACCGGATCGTTGCGCTTCGCACGCCGAATACATTGTGTCTCCGGCACAGAGGTTTGCCCGTTCCGCAACGATATAGAGAACACCTATGCCTACCCGTTCTATCCGTGGGAACAGCCAGACCCGCTCCCCTGCCGGCAAACACTTTGAGAACGACTCCCCTGCCCGCCAGAGCGAGACTTCAGCACGATCCGGCGTACGTCGTATGCCGGAACTCCTGACTCGATTGGGCGAGAAAAAAGCTCCGCGTCCTGAATCTACAACGGGTAAGGTCCCGGTCAAGCGGGTACAGACAAACGACACGGTCGAACCGACCAGAGGGTCGGCCGGGATTCGCAAAAAATCCGCCACACCTCGACATAAAATGATGATTCAAATGGGAAATTGACTGCCTGATTGGTCAAGGGAGCCGAGCAGATCGTTCCCAGGCTGCTGATGTGCCCCGTACGGCGAAAGCACCTCGACAACATTATTGAGCAAGTTGAGATTGAAGCGGAAGTATCGGTGTAATGGGCAATTGCCACTCGACGCGGGGGCAACGAAAGCCGTGGAACGGTGATTTGTTCTCCTTTCTCGCTCATAAGTAACCCATCGGTTCGCGAACTGAGTTGGAGGTTCGCCACCAAGAAGCCCATCGGCAATGGATGCCGGCAAACTCGGCGTGCGGCTGGTTTCGTCGTCTTCACGTGTCATTGAGGATAGGCTAGCCATGCCCCTGATGCTGCCGTGTCAATACTGTTCACCGCCATGAAATCCCGAGAAACCTCAGCTTCCAGTTCCCAGTTTCCCAGCACACCCTCGGCCTCGAACGAGGCTTGTGCCCGCGAATCGCTTACGGGGACATCATCTCAAGCGCGGCCGCAGGCATCGGGGGCGCTGTCTCGGCTCATGCAGATGCGGCGACAGCGTGGCAGCGCGTCCGAAGCTCCGCCGCCGAAGGCCCATTCGGCGGCACCTGCTGACTTACGGCTGCATGCCGCAGTAAGGCGCGCCGATGCTACTGCCATACGCGAGCTTGTCGATTCAGGCCTGAAACCCGTTCACCTGAACGATAACCGTCAGACACCGCTCGACGTGCTCGACTCAATGGCTCTCGATGTGGCGTCGAGCCAGCTAATCCGTAGTGCGTTGTTGCACTCCCAGAACGAATCGGCGCCGCTTGGCTACGTCAAGCCGGAAGCGTTCCACGGGAGTCCATGGGGCTTCGAGATTCTGCTGTCGGGTGAATTGAGGGGGGGAGTCAATGATACGAAGGGCGGCACGCAATCCCTCGAAGGCAAGGTGTTCTTCTCCGACCGAACACCGACGTCGCCCAGCGAGCCGACCACACGCACCGACTTGCGCAAAAACGCTCGCATTTATTCGAACGGCTCTGGGTGGAAGGCCACCACCGCAAGTAGCCGCGGATTCCAGTATCGGATGGTGCAAGCCATGCTTGAGGGCATAAAGCAGAAAGCGCCGCTGAATATGCAGGGTGCGCCTGAAACGATCGAGGCGCAAACCGCGGACGATATTTGGCCACAGATTGTCGGTCATTTGGGACAGGTATTTCACAAGACCGGGTCGTTCGAAGGACCCGAGTTCGAGCACGCTACCCTGAATAAAATGTTTGAGGCGATACAACTCCCGTCCTCGCTCACGCTTAAAGTCGCGCAAACGCCTAGCCACGTGGTTCAGGGACGAGAACTATATGAACTTTATGGACGGGCAGCCACGCAGTTGAAGCAACAGTTCGAAAACGGCAAGACACCGTTTCTTGCCGTGATCAACGAGGGACGTATGGTGCCGGTGGTGTTTGGCTTCGAGAAAGTGTCTGGCCTGCAATCCCACACTATTGAGTACATGCCTCCCAAGGGTCCCAAAAGCTATTCTTACCAGAGCGCAAATCATCCGCTAACGGGCTCCGACGCGGGCGGCAAGCTGAAAGAGATCGAGGTGCGCGACCTGGAGGACCTTGCAACTCTCAGCCTTGCCTGCCTGGCGCGTGGCGTAGCGATCCCCGAGGACGCAACCATTCGTCTGAAGAAGCGGGCACTTCGAGCGCCGAAGGCCCACTATTTGACGTCAACCCAACGGGCGCAGTTCGAGGCGGCAATCATTGGGGCGTTGTCTCACAAGACGGGAAATTCCCCCAAAGAAATGCGTTCCGTCATCGAGAATGCGTCGATTGAGCAGTTGCAAGTATTTAATGCATATCTGAGAAGTCTGCCATTGACGAAGTTCTCTGTTGCTTGACGACACGTTATCGAGTCGGCGTCGCAACGTTTCCTGCAGTGCAGTGGCGAGGAGTATGCGATACGCCGTTGGACTCGGGTAGTGGGCAAGTGCAATGGCGGCAATCGGCATCTATGTCGCTAACTTATATTAGCGATAGGGGTATATTTTCTTGCCAAACTGCCAGTTTACGAAACGCGTCACGTCCGGCCGTCATGCCACTGTCATCCCGGCACCTATAATTTCTGGATGCCCATCTCACACCCGCTGCCCTTTCCCGACTCTGCGTCTCTGGCTGCATTGCGCACCTGGTACGCAGGCGTCGGCTCGCGCGAAGCCGTCGAACACTATTGTCCCGAGCAGCTCGGCGACGGGAAATCGGCCCGCGGCGTGATTGGTTGTATCCGACGCCAACTCATCGATTTTGCCGTCAGTCGTCATCGCGACGATCTGGCGAAACTGTTTCAGTGCGAAGCAGGCGAACGGACTCGTCACTGCAAGGCAGTGGCGAGCGCCATAGACGTGCTGCCATCGCTACTGATACCGCACCCAAAGATCAGCGACCCAATCGATGCGTGGCTGCCGTCCCGGGCCGTCGCCGCGTTGCGTGCGCACGGCATCAGGACGCTGGCAGACCTGACAGTGCGAATTCCCCGTCGCCGTCGCTGGTGGCTCGCCATTCCCAGTCTCGGGGAGCGCAGTGCCCGCCGGGTCGAAGCCTTTTTGCGGCTTATCCCGCGCTGACGGAGCGGGCTCGTGCGCTGATCGTGGCGGCCACCCCGGAATCCGTGACGCCGTGGGAAAACATCCGCGTCCCGCATGACGTCGACGGTTCGCACGGCATCTTCCGTGCGCCGAAGTCGATGTGCGCACTTGAGGCCAATAACGATTATCAGGCTATCAACGCCTGGCTCGACCGGCACGAAGCCACGGAAACGCAGCGCGCCTATCGCAGGGAAGCCGAACGCCTGCTGCTCTGGGCGATCCTCGAGCGCGGCCGCGCCTTGTCGTCGCTGACGAGTGAAGATGCGACCACCTATCGCACTTTCCTGCGTCACCCCACGCCGCGCGCCCGGTGGGTCGCACCAGCGCGGCCGCGGTCGTCGTCCGAATGGCGGCCGTTCACGGGCGCACTGTCGCCGGACTCCATCGCCTACGCACTATCGGTGCTGGGTGCAATGTTTCGCTGGCTTATCGAGCAACGGTATGTGCTGGCCAATCCGTTTGCGGGCCTCAAAGTACGCGGCGCGCCGCACAACGGTGAATTGAACATCGCCCGCGCCTTCACGGCTGGAGAGTGGGAGTTGGTACGAACGATTGCCGATGGGCTGGAATGGTCCCATGACTGGACGACACCGGCCGCGCAGCGTCTGCGCTTCGTACTCGATTTCGGTTACGGAACCGGCCTTCGGGCAGCCGAACTGGTTGGCGTCACGCTCGGCGGTATCGAAATCGGCGCGCGCGGCGAGCGATGGCTGCATCTGACCGGCAAGGGCGCGAAGATCGGCAAGGTTGTGCTGCCGCCACTCGCGCGTTTCGCGCTTGATCAGTACCTGGTGCAACGCGGCCTGACCGTGAACCCGGCGCGATGGCCGCCGAATACGCCACTGCTCGGGCATCTCGATGCACCCGGCGGAATCACCACGCCGCGATTGAGGGAGATTCTGCGCCGGTTCTTTCACGCGGCTGCCGACAGCATCGAAGTCGATCACCCAGCACTCGCCGGCAAGCTGCGGCGCGCAACGCCACATTGGATGCGCCACACGCACGCCACCCATGCGCTGGCGAATGGCGCTACGCTCACGACCGTGCGCGACAACCTGCGTCACGCGTCGATTACCACGACCTCGGTCTACCTGGACGACGACGAGGTCCAGCGCATGCGGCAGATCGAGGGAATCTTCGCGCGGCGCAGAGCAAGGTGACGATCGCTCACGATCCGATCTATCCGGCGCTGCCGGCAGCGCCAAGTGCTGCGGAGCTCGACGCATTCACACCGACTGCAGCCGAAATGCGTTACGTACGCCGCCAGGTCCGCCAGGAGTCGACCACAGTGCTGCTCATGGCGCAGATGAAGCTGCTGCAGCGGCTCGGCTATTTCCCAATGCTAGTCGACGTACCGACCGTGATCATCGACCACCTTCGCGCCGCGCTTCGTGCGGGTCCGCTACCGCGAGCGGTCATCGCGCGCTACGATCAGTCCGGTGCGCGAATTCGGCACCAGAAGCTGCTGCGCGACCATCTGGGCATACACCCGTTCGGCGGCGACGAAATCGGATGGCTGACCGACCTCGCGCGCGAGGCCGCGCAAACGAAAGCCGAGCTGCCTGACATCGTTAATGTCCTGATCGAGGAACTGGTGCGGCGTCGCTACGAGCTGCCGCCGCTCGCGCTGCTGCAACGAATTGCCACACAGGGGCGTCGTGCCGTCAACGAGGCGATCTACCGGGCCATCGGCGGCCAACTCGATGGCGCGTTGCGGACTCGCCTCGACGCGTTGCTGGTCACCAAAGGCGGCAAATCCGGCTGGGAGGAGCTCAAACGTGAACCGAAGAAGCCAACCACGCGCGCCGTTGCGGCCTTCCTGAAACACATCGACGGCATCCGGGCGCTCGCCGACGGATTGCCGCCACTGCCATCGATGCTGTCGGCCAGCAAACGCGAACAGCTCGTGATCGAGGCGCGTGCGCTCGACGTTGCGGAATTGCGCTCGCTGCGGACCAACAAGCGCTATGCGCTTGCCGTCCTGTTTATCCAGGCGCAGCTTCAGAAGGCGCTTGACGACGTTGCCGAGATCTTCATCAAGCTCATGCGCAAGTATGAAGTCTATGCGAAGACGGGGCTGCAAAAATACCGGCTCGACCACGCGGAGGCGGTCGACGGCCTGGTCGGGCAATTCCGGGACGTACTGCAAATCCTGCAAGACGACGAGGTGCCGGAGCGCAAGCGCTTGGCGCAAATTCGTGCGGCACTCGGTGATCCGGCCGCGACGCTCGCGCAGTGTAATGATCACATCGCCTACGCCGGTAATTTCGATCTA
Organism: Paraburkholderia sp. Ac-20342; assembly: GCF_017104985.1. Taxonomy (NCBI): domain Bacteria; kingdom Pseudomonadati; phylum Pseudomonadota; class Betaproteobacteria; order Burkholderiales; family Burkholderiaceae; genus Paraburkholderia; species Paraburkholderia sp. Ac-20342. The sequence goes on from NZ_JAAGPQ010000124.1 coordinate 10,188, forward strand.
CCGTTCATGCTCGTGCCGTACAAAACCCAGCGCTCGCTGCTGTTCCAGTGCCTCGATGCGCTGCCATTGCGCTCGAGCTCGCAGGACCGCGCGGTGCTGATCGCGCTCGCGTGGCTGCAGGGCTTCAGGGCGGCCCACCGCGAATACCTGTTGCTGACCGAGACCGACCTCGCTAACCTGCCGCTCGAATGGATGCCGGAGAAATGGACGCGTGCCGTATTTCCACACGGCCGGGACAGCCGCATGCTGCATCGGCGCTTCTTCGAGCTGTGCGTGTTCCACCAGATCATGCGCGAGTTGAATTCGGGTGATCTCTTTGTCGAGGCCAGCGATCGCTACGACGATTATCGGATCCACCTGGTCTCCGACGAAATATTCCAGCGCGAACTACCGCGCTACTGCGAGACCATCGGCTTGCCGACGGACGCCAAGACCTTCGTGAAGGCGTTGCGCGATCAACTGAGCGTGGCACTCGACGACACCGATGCCCGGTTTCCGGAGAACGACAGCGTCGAGTTTGGCAACGACGGGCTAATCATCCACAAGCCCGGCAAGGAGCCCGAGCCGCCGAACATTACCCTAATCGATCAGGCCATCAAGGCGTCGATGCCCGAAGTCAGTATCCTGGATCTCCTCACCGAAACCGAGCAGTGGCTCGACCTGCACAAGCTGTTCGGGCCGCTATCCGGCTTCGACGCCAAGCTCGACGAGCCGCGCAAGCGTTTCATCAGCACGCTGTTCTGCTACGGCTGCAATCTCGGCCCGAGCCAGACCGCTAAGTCGGTAAAGGGGCTGAGCCGCAAGCAGGTCGCATGGCTGAACCTGAAGCACGTCACCGAGGAGCGACTCGACAAGGCAATCGTGAAGGTGATCAACGCGTACAATCAGTTCGCGTTGCCGAAATACTGGGGCAGCGGCAAGCGCGCGTCGGCCGACGGCACCAAGTGGAGTCTATACGAGCAGAATCTGCTGTCCGAATACCACATCCGGTATGGCGGCTACGGCGGGATCGGCTACTATCATGTGTCGGACATGTACATCGCGCTGTTCAGCCACTTCATCCCGTGTGGCGTGCATGAAGCGGTCTATATTCTCGACGGACTGATTGAGAATGGCGCCGACATTAAGCCCGTACGATCCACGGCGATACGCAGGCGCAGAGTGGCGCCGTGTTCGGTCTGTCGTACGTGATGGGCATCGATCTGATGCCGCGCATGCGCAACATCAAGGACCTCGTCCTGTACAAGGCCGACAAGCGCCGCAAGTACGAGAACATCGACAGCCTGTGTCGGCAGACGATCGACTGGAATCTGATCGAGCGGCACTATGCCGACATGATGCGCGTCGCGGTGTCGATCTAGGCGGGCAAGATGACGCCGTCGACGATCCTGCGCCGGCTTGGCTCAGAAAGCACAAAGAATAAACTGTACTTCGCGTTTCGCGAATTCGGGCGCGTAGTACGGACGTTGTTCCTGCTCAAGTACCTGAACGACCCGGAGCTGCACCGCACGATCCACGCACAGACGAACAAGAGCGAGCAGTTCAACGACTTCACGCAATGGTTGATGTTCGGCGGCGAAGGCGTGATCGCCGAGAACCTGCGGCACGAGCAGCGCAAGATCATCAAGTACAACCACCTGGTCGCGAACATGGTGATCCTGTACAACGTGCAGTGGATGTCGCGCAAGCTGAAGGAGTTGCAGGAGAAAGGGCATCCGATCGACGCCGAGGTGCTCCGGAGCCTGTCGCCGTATCGGCACGAGCACATCAACCGGCTCGGCGACTATCTGCTGGACCTGCTGCGGCCCGTTTTACCGCTCGACCCGACCATCGATTTCGCCTTTAAATCAGCAGCTTAGGTCGAGATGTGGCGGATTTTTTACGAATCCCGGCCATACCTCGACCAGGCCCATCACCGAACAGGAAGACTGTATCTCTCGCTTCGAGGAATGGTCTAACTCGCTTCCCAAGGATGAATCGAAGATGGCGCGATTCGTGACGAGAGTCACGACGAAAGCTTCGGAAAAACTTCGACACGCGCCAGCACGCCAGGAAGGGGAGCTCTTCTTTGTCACGCGTCTTTCCGAAGAGGGGCACCAGGGGCATGTCATACGTAACCAGTTTATTCCGTCACGGCGTCAGCTCAATAGCGGACATCTCCTCATCGCTAACGCCAACGATAAGGAAAAGCAGCGCTGGTATTTCTATCCCAACAGCGATCATCCGTTCGCTCCGGAGTCCGCTCAGGACCAACACGCCCGGCCTGGCAAACTGATGGTGATGGACGCCAGCGGGAGCACCGTGGCACAGGAGAACTTCACGCCTTCCAGATCACAACTGGAGAGCGGGAAATATTTTCTCGATCATCACGAAGGCGTCAACAACTGGTACTTGATAGACGACTTCGCGAGCGTCTTCCCGGACGCCGTGACAGATCAGCCTGAGCAACAGGGCTGAAGCGCTTTCAAGCATACGAAGCGTGGCTCACTGCAGCTATCTTCAGGCATGCAAAGCAATGAGTCACAATCGGAGCGTGTCCGTCACGCTCCCTGAACCGCCGAACACCGCTGCTTCCGCGCAAGACCGCGTGCATCGACTTCGTGCACGCGCAGTCGATGCACGACTTCGCTGTCCTCGATGCCGAGCCGCTGCCAGCCGCAGTGTTCGATAAACCTGAGCGCCTTCGGGTTGTCGGCCGGCGTGCGCAGCAGGATCTCGTCCTTGAGGCTGAAGAGCCACGCGAGCGTCGGCCCGAGCAGCAAGCCCCAACGGCCGTGATGCGACGGCAGCACCGCGATGTGTGCCGATTCGCCGTCGAAGATCACGCCGCCGATCGGCTGCCCCGCTTCCTCGAAGCCGACCGACGGGCAGTCCGCATAGAACGCCGCGAACACCTCGCGCGTCACCACGCTCAGCATCGCCTCGGACGCACTGCTTCGCTCCGCGTCGTAGTAGACGTTCAGATCCACCCGTTCGGTCAAGCGCAGGTTCATGACGCGCTCGCGAGCAAGCCGGTCGGCTCCGGCTGTTCCAGCAGATGAGTCATCGCACACCGGATGTGCTCGTGCGGAGAGTTCTCCACCAGGTCAGCCGCGCGGCCCTTCCAGTTCGGGTCCTGCAGGAAGAACAGGCACAGGACCCGCAGATCCGGACGGAAATCCTCGTCGAATTCGTTCAGCAGATGCAGCGCGTTCAACGCCCAGCCGCGCTGGATCGCGATCAGCACGCGGAACACGACGACATCCTCCTGCTCCATCGAAACGCGGTTTTCCTGCGCGAGCGTCTCGAGACAGGCCTGCGCCTTGTCCAGTTCGTCGTCGCCCAGCGCGTGCAGCATGCCCAGCGTCAGCGAGATGCGTCGCTCGCGGGCTTCATCGATTGCTTCGTTCATGGTCTTTCTCCTCGCGGCCTCGCCGTCGCGTCGATACGTATCGATCCGTGCCGACTCGCGAACCCGTTGAACCTCGTGGCCCGACGAACGGCGTCACGGCCTGGCTCATCCTTCGAACTGGGCCTCGGCGCTTTGCATCGTCAGTTCCTTGCCGGCATGCAGCATCACCTGTCCGGTGCCGCCGGCGATCTCGGCCTCGCCCGCGCCAGGCACGAACAGCAGGGCGGCCGGCGCCACGTTGCCCAATCCCTGCGCGATCTCGCCGACGTTGCCGGTCACGATGCCGCCGCCGATCTGCGAGGCGCCGTCGATGCCGTCGTTCACGATGTTGGTAGCGCTATTGAACGTGCCGTCGACGAAGTTCTGCGCAGACGGGCCGGCCACGGCGGACAACGCGATGCCGAGCGGCAGCGTGTTCATCGCCAGGTCAACCGAGCCGTCCGCGGTTTCGGCGACGCCGCTGACCGTCTGCTTAAGGCCCGATTCGAATTCGTTCGCCCCCGATTTCATCAGGTCCGGATTGACGGTCAGCGCACCGCCGACCACCTTGAAGGCGCCGCCGACGTCCTTGCCGATACCTTCGAATGTATGTTTGATGCCGTCGCCGATTTTCTCGAAGGCATGTTTGATTCCGCTCATGACGAATTCCCCTGATAGTGTGAAATGCATGTGGTCCAGATCACACGATGCCCTCCTTCGCGGCGCGACGCCGGACGAACGCGAAGCACGGAGTGCCGATGCGAAGCGTGGAACGCCCGCGCCGCGAAGCAGTTACCGCAGCGTGACGTCCGGCGCCAACAGCAGCGCCTGCGCGATTCGTGTCGCCATCGGCTCGTCGTCCCGGTACGCGGCCGCATACGCGTAGGTGCGCCACGTCGGGTCGCCGAGTGCGTACAGACAGACGGCGGTCAGCGCGATACCGCGCGAAGGCAGCTGGCCCGCGCGCTCGACCTGCCGCAGCTCGCGCAGTGCCTCGCTCCACGCGCGTGCACGCACGTGGAGCGAGGCGAGCACGACCCGGGCGCCATCGTGATCCGGCCGCATCACGGCAACCGCATCGAGCAGATCCCGCACGTCCGCCGGCGTGCCGAGCGTGGTGCCTGCCCACAGCACGCCGACCATGCCCGACAGGACCCTGTCGTGCTCCGTCGTTGCCGTCATCGCCCACCTTCCGTCTCCGCGCGCGTTCGATTCCGGGTCCACGTTCCGCCGCGTCATTTGGCGCCCGCCAATGCTTTTGCTTCGACTCCGACGTTCGCGAGCGTCAACTGGTCGCGCACCTGATCGATGAAGATGCCGGCCAGCAGCGCGAGCATCAGGATCGTCAGCCCGCCCTTCAACGGCTGCGCGAGCGAATGCAGATCGAGCTTCTGCGACACCTTGCCGGTGAAGCCGAAGCCGATGTCGATCAGCAATAGCAGCACCATCATCGGCGTCGCGAGCTTCGCGACCGTCTCCATCAGCGAGTCGGTTTTCATCAGCACGAACGACTCGATAACCTTCGTGCTCGCCGGCGTCAGATCCTGGATCGGCCACCACGTGTATGAGTCGTAGACTGCGCCGAGCAGGAACGTCATTCCGCCGAGAGTCCAGAATGCGGTGATCGCGAACAGGCTCAGCAGCGTCGAGGTCAGCGACGTCTGCTGCCCCTGGCTTGGGTTCTGCATCTGGACCTGGTTGAAACCCGTCAGATCGTCGACGTAGGTGCCGACGGCTTCGGCCGCCCAGAACACGCTCGACGCCGCGAAACCGAGCACGACGCCGATCAGCGCTTCCTTCAGGCCAACGGCGACGAGGATCATCGAATCGCCCTGCTCCAGCAGGCCGCGCTGGCCGTATGCGACGAAGCCGCCCCACAGCAGCGCGAGCGCGGTGCGCACGCGGCCCTGCACGACGCTGTCCGAGGTCGGCGGGAACATCATCAGCAGCACCATCAGCCGTTCGCTGCACAGGCCGAGGATGATCATGTAGCGGACCAGCTGGTGGCTGGACTCGATCGATGCGTAAGTAATATCGCTCATGGCGGATCAGGTTCGGGAAGGCGCCGGGCGCGGCGCGGGGCAAGGCTTGGGGAGCGAATCAGAAATCAGAACAGCAGCTGAGGCCGCCGCGTTTCAGATACTTCGTCATCCTGCGAATCCTCAATCTCCCGTTCCCGCTTCTTGATGAGCGCCTCGCGGCGCTTCGCATAGATTTCGATCCGCGCGCGGTTGCGCAGGATCTGGGTGCGCGCGTCGCCGATCTGCGCCTCTTTCGCGTCGAGCGCCGCGCGTGCCTGACTGGCCTGCGCTTCCAGCGCCGCGTGATGCTCGGCCGCATGCGAACGGAAATCGCGCAGCTTCAGCAGATCGTCGGCGCGAAATCGCGTACCACCAAGCATCGTGTCGATCTTGCCGTCCTGGTTCGCGAGTTCCGCCGCCTGCGCATCGGCCGCACCGCGCCGCTCGTCGAGCGCGCCGGCGAGCGCCTGCGATTCGCCGCGCAGCCCCGTCAGAGCCGAATTCAGCTTGCGGTCCAGCTTGCGCCGCCGCGACAGCACCCGCTCGAATGCCACGACCTGTCTGTCCTTCATCGTCGTCTCCCAATCGTCCGTATCACCGTTTGCCCGCTTACGATTGCACCAGATCGAACAGCATCGCGATCGTGTCGCCCGGATCGACGAGATCGTCCGTCGCCTGGCCGAGGAACGCGCGGATCGCGTCGATCTTCGCGATCGCCTCGTCGGCGAGCGGATCGGTGCCCGCCTGATACTCGCCGACCTGCAGCAATAGTTCGACTTCCTTATGTTTCGCCATCAGCCGGCGGATATGTCCCGCCGCCGCGACGTGGTCGCGCCCGACGATCTGCGTCATCACGCGCGACAGGCTGCCGAGCACGTCGATTGCCGGGTAGCGGTTCTGCGCGGCGATCTCGCGCGACAGGATCATGTGGCCGTCGAGAATCCCGCGTACTTCCTCGGCAATCGGGTCGCCGCCCGATTCGTCCTCGGCGAGCACCGTATAGAGCGCCGTGATCGAGCCGTGCTTCGAGCGGCCGGCGCGTTCGAGCAGGCGCGGCAGCTCGGCGAAGATCGACGGCGGAAAGCCCCGCCGCGTCGGCGGCTCGCCCATCGCGAGGCCGATCTCGCGCTGCGCGCGCGCGAAGCGGGTCAGCGAATCCATCATCAGCAGCACACGCATTCCGCGGTCGCGGAAATACTCGGCGACCGCGGTGGCCGCGTACGCGGCTTTCGCGCGCTCGATCGACGAGCGGTCGGATGTCGCGCAGACCACCACCGAGCGCGCCATGCCCTCCTCGCCGAGAATATCCTCGACGAACTCGCGCACTTCCCGGCCGCGCTCGCCGATCAGCGCGATCACGTTGATGTCGCAGCGCGCGCCGCGTGCGAACATGCCCATCAACGTGCTCTTGCCGACACCGGCCGGCGCGAAAATGCCCATGCGCTGCCCCTCGGCGAGCGTCATCATGCCGTCGACGACGCGCACGCCGGTCGGCATCGGCGTGTCGATCACCGGGCGCGACATCGGATCGGGCGGATCGGCGATCACCGGCTGCCACTCGTCGCAGTCGAGTTCGCCCTTGCCGTCGATCGGCTCGCCGAGGCTGTCGATCACGCGGCCGAGCAGCCCGTTGCCGATCCGCAGCGACAGCGGACGCTTGAGGCCGATCACGCGGGTCGCGCGCGACACGTTGCCGAGCCGCCCGAACGGCGACAGCAGCGCGGTGTCGCGGGAGAAGCCGACCACCTCGGCGCGCTGCAACAGTTCGCCTTCCGGCGAACGCAGCTCGCACAGCTCGCCGAGCGTCACATCGAGGCCCGCCACGCGCACCAGCGTGCCGATCACTTCCTGCACCTTGCCGCACGCGACCGACGCGGGGCTCGCGCGCAGTTCACGCTCGATCGCGTTCATCAGATTCGAAAAGCCGCCGCCGGCGTCGTTCCAGCCATCGGTGCCGTCGGTTGCGTCGCGCAGGTCGTCGGTATCGTCAATCATGTTTCGGATTCCTGTTCAGGGTCTCGCGTCACGCAGCCAGCGTCGCGTCCTCGGTCTGGCCGTCGTCGTCATAGGTGCCGTCCGGCGCGGCGTGATCGTGATACGTGGTCGCTTCGTCGGGCAAGTCGGCGGCGTCGAACCCGGCGTAGTGGTTGTCGTGTGCGTCTTCATGGCCGTACGCGTCGTTGTGGTCTTGCGCGTCTTCGTTGTCGTACGCGCCTTCGTTACCGTATGCGTTGTTGTCGTGCGTGTCGCCAACGCCGGAGTGTTCGTCATCACCACCGTGATCGTCGCCGATACCGTTACCGCCGCCATTGCGCTCGCCGTCACCCCGCCCCGCCATTGGCTGCCCGCCGTTTGCCTCAACCGGTTCGTCTTCGAATTCCGACTCGGGCACACTCCGCACCGCGCGGGCCAGCGCGCCGCGCATCGCGGCGAGTTGCAGCGGCAGGCTCGCGT
>NZ_JAAGPQ010000125.1:0-17987 GCF_017104985.1 Paraburkholderia sp. Ac-20342
TGTCGGACGGCACGTACGACACGATAGTTTTGCTCGAAGAAAGGTTGCGAGAACCTCGAAGGCATCGCCAGCGGGCCGTTGTGCGATCCGCAGGCCGTCGTTGCGCTGATAGCGGCGGGCGTTGACAGCATGGCACCGTGACCATCGGCAACAAGCTCACGGGCGACGCGCGGAGGCTGCGCCCACCGCTCGCAGTGACGGGCATCGTGCGCGCGCTGACCGACGGCGAACACGCGATCAGCGCTCCAACCTGCACCGGGCCACGCGCGTTCATCGCGCCTGCCGAGCGATACGCGACACCGGCACCGTGAAGCTTGTCGTTACCGGGCACACACATGAATGAGCCAGGTGATCGCTGCATGTCTGAAAGCGGTCGATATCGATCCGCGTCGCGCGCGTTTCCTGCCGCTCAGATCACACAGGTATTGCAGCCCGGTTCTCGTGCCGATTGCCGCAGCACTCGTCGAATACGATCGCCGCCGCATCACGCGTTCGGACTACGGCCTCTCTTCCGGTTCGAGCCTATGCCGCGGCCGGTTTATCCGCTCGATACGCAGACCGCGCGAACGTACCAATGCGTCACGCCTGTCGTTCAGGCGGCTCACCACGAACAGCACCACACACACGACGCAACGTACCGCGCGATAAATTGCGCGGAGGGCTTGTGCGGTGCGCAAGGAGTCTCTATAATTCGCGCCTCTAAAGGCTCGTAGCTCAGTTGGTTAGAGCACCACCTTGACATGGTGGGGGTCGTTGGTTCGAATCCAATCGAGCCTACCAACGCATCTGTGGCGTAGACGAAAGCGGTTCCGCTTTCGTCTACGCTCCTGTCAATTCAGGCAGCAGCAGGCCTCGTAATCTTTCGGTAGTTTCTCGAATCCGCAGTACATCCCCCCGTTTTCTTTGCTTGCATGCGACTCGGCGCCAGCACAAGTAACGCATAGCGAGTACTTCGGTGCACCCGCACCAGCGCTTCACCGTATCGCGTCGTCTTGCGCCAATGCGCGGTACAGTTAGGCTTCGTGCTTTCGTCACCGACTCAACTGCCGTCCGCCTGCATGCGATGCCGGCAGCTTCACAGGGAGCTGACGCAATGAAGAAGCTCATCAACGACGTGTCCACCGTGGTCCCCGACATGCTCGACGGACTCGTGGCGCTCAATCCTCATCTTTCGCTCCTGCAGGGCGGCACGATCGTCGTGCGCGCCGATGCCGAAGCCGTGGCCGCGCGCGGCGAAGTCGCGTTGATCTCGGGTGGCGGCTCGGGTCACGAGCCCGCGCACGGCGGCTATGTGGGCCACGGCATGCTGAGCGCGGCGGTGGCCGGCGAGGTGTTCACGTCGCCGTCGACAGATGCCGTGCTCGACGCGATACGCGCGGTGGCCGGCCCCGCGGGCGTGTTGCTGATCGTGAAGAACTACACGGGCGACCGTTTCAACTTCGGCCTCGCCGCCGAGATTGCGCGCGCCGAGGGCATCCCCGTCGACATGGTGATCGTCGCCGACGACGTCGCGCTGACCGCGCGTGGCGATCACGCCGGCCGTCGCGGACTCGCGGGCACGGTGCTGGTTCACAAGATCGCCGGCGCGGCGGCCGCGCGCGGCATGCCGCTCGCCGAGGTCGCGCGGATCGCACGCGAGACGGCTGCGTCGCTCGGCACGATGGGCGTCGCGCTGACGCCATGCACAGTGCCGGCAGCGGGCAAGCCGGGCTTCGAGCTGGCCGACGGCGAAATCGAATGGGGCCTCGGCATTCACGGCGAACCGGGCGTCGCGCGCGGCATGCTCGAGCCGGCCGAGGCGATCGTCGGCAAGCTGCTTGCGAAGATCGTCGACGATCTTGTATTGCAGGCAGGCGAGCGCGTGACGCTGCTCGTGAACAACCTCGGCGGCACGCCGTCGAGCGAATTGAACGTGGTGGCCGGCGTCGCGTTGCGCGAGCTGGACAGGCGAGGCATCAAGGTCGAGCGCGCATGGGCCGGCACGTTCCTGAGCGCACTGGAAATGGCCGGCGTCTCGCTGACGCTGCTGCGCGTGGACGACGAGCGGCTTGCGTGGCTCGATGCGGCCGCGCACACGAGCGCATGGCCCGCGTTGAGTGGCCGCGTCGCGCAGGTGTCCGTACGATCCGCGCCCGCCGCGCCGCAACAGGCGAGCGGCGCGACGCTCGCGCGCGAGGCCACGCTGCGTCGGGTGATCGAAGCCGTTTGCGCGTGTCTGCTCGAAGCGGAGCCGACGCTAACCGGGATGGATCAGCGCGTCGGCGATGGCGATCTCGGCATCAGCCTCGCGCGCGGCGCCCGCGCCGTGCAGCACGAACTCGATTCGTATGCGGCGGAGTCGTCCCCGGGGGCCGTGTTGCGCGGCATGTCCGCGACGTTGCGGCGCGTGGTCGGCGGCACGTCGGGGCCGCTGTACGCGGTGATGCTGCTGCGTGCGGCGGCCGCGCTCGAATCGTCGGGCGCGCCTACGGCGCAGCAGTGGGCGGCGGCCTTCAGCGCGGGTGTCGATGGATTGATGGAACTGGGTGGCGCGAAGCCCGGCGACCGCACGATGGTCGATGCGCTCAAGCCCGCCGCCGATGCGTTGCACGGTGCGCTCGCGCTAGCGGTGACGACGGATGCTGCCTTGAACGCGGCCGTCGCCGCAGCGGTCGACGGCACTTCGCGCACCGCATCGATGCATCCGCGCCGTGGGCGTTCGAGCTATGTCGGCGAGCGCGCGCTCGGTTACGCGGACCCGGGCGCGCATGCAGTGGCGCTGTGGCTCGCCGCGATTCGCGAGGCGCTGGCCGGTCGAGCGTAGGGTGGGCGCAGACCGCAAACCCCCTTACGGCCGCAGCAGATCGAATCCCGCCAGCACCACGACGCCGCTCAACGCGATCAGCACCACCGAGTGCTGCCCGCTATACAGCAGCCCGGCAGCCGACCAGCAGGTCACGGCGAATGCGGCGATACGTTTCATCGTTCGGCAGAGCAGGCAACGCCGCTTCAGAACCCCAACGCCACGGCCAGCAAGCCACTTACGACTCCGCACAGCGCGACCGCCACCGCGACCACGGTCAGCACGCGCTTCGGAAACGAGCGCGACAGCATCGCGAGCGACGGCACGCTGACGAGCGGCAGCGTCATCAGCAGCGCGCCGGCGGGGCCCGCCGCCATGCCGAACGACAGCATCGCCTGAATGATCGGCACTTCGCCGGCGGTCGGAATCACGAACAGCGTGCCGGCAATCGAGAGCGCGATGATCCACAAGAGGCTGTTGTCGATGTCCGGTCCGATGTGCGGAAACAGCCACGCGCGCGCCGCGCCGAGCACCAGCACGAGCACGATGTACTCGGGCACGAGGCGCAGCGTCATCCGGCCGAGAATCTTGATCCAGCGCGTGAGCGCGGTGCCCGGATCGTCGCGGCTGATCAGCTCGGCCACGGCCGCCTGCGACGCTTGCGCTTCCTGCGGCGTGACCATGCGGTTCACCAGATAGCCGAGGCCGAACACCATCACGAGGCCGAGCGCGAGGCGCAGGCCCATCCACTGCCAGCCGAGCACGAAGCCCATGAAAATCAGCGTGGCCGGATTGAGCGCGGTGTTGCCGAGCCAGAACGCGATCGCCGCGCCCGGCGCCGCCTCGCGCGCCCGCAAACCGGCGACGACCGGCGCCGCGCAGCACGTGCACATCATGCCCGGCAGCGACATCAGGCCGCCCTTCACGACGCTGCCGAAATCGGTGCGGCCGAGCGCGCGCGCGACCCACTGCGGCGGAATCAGCGCCTGCACTGCGGAGCCGAGCAGCAGGCCGAGCACCATGGCCTGCCAGATCGCCTTGCCGTAGGCGAGCGCGTAGTCGATCGCGGCTTGCCACGACGCGGCCGGCGCGCTCGCGGACGAGCCCATCAGGATCGATTTGCCGATCGAGTGCTGGCTCGCGGCGACGAACGCGCGGTTGTAGTACGGGAACCACTTCACATAGAAGAGGCCGATGACGGCGATCAGCAAAAAGACGATCCAGCCGAGCGCGACGCGAGGTTGCCGAAGGGTAGATTGCATGGGGGTCCAGAGGTCGTTCGTTTGGATTAGCCGGCGACGAGCGTTCGGCTTTCGAGCTGCGCGAGCAGCGTTTTTGCCTGCTCGACGACGTCGGCGTCGTTCGGGCGGAAATCGAGTGGCAGCGCGTTCGGCAACTGCTCGAAGTGCTGACCGCTGCTGCGCGCATAGGCGGGGTCGTAATGCCGTTCGATCAGTTCGCCCGCGAGTTCGGCGCGGCGGTTTTCGTCGACGAGCCGCAGCCAGCCCGTCACGCGCTCGCGGCTATGCAGGCCGATCAGCCGTTGCAACTGCGCCTTCAGGTACTCGGGATGGTCGAACAGGTGCGCGTAGTCGTGCAGCAGGAAGGCCGCGCGGTCCTCGCGGCTCGAACGCACCTCGACGCACGCGCCGCGATGGAACGTGTCGAGCAGCGCGAGCGGCAGCGTGATCGAGCCGATGCGGCGGCTTTCCGCCTCGACGAACACCGGCCGGCCCGGGTCGAAACCGCGCAGCGCGGTGACGAGCAGCGTGTCGAAGCGCTTTTGCGACGGCTGCGGCACGCCGGCCCACGCGCCGAGCAGCGAGCCGCGATGCGAGGCGAGCGCTTCGAGGTCGAGCGTCTGCGCGCCCGCCTGCGCGAGCGCCGACAGCAGACGCGTCTTGCCGCTGCCGGTCGGGCCGACCAGCGCGATGTAGCCGAAGGTTTGCGGCAGTGTGTCGAGCGTATCGAGCGTCGCGCGCCGGTAGCTTTTGTAGCCGCCGTCGAGTTGCCGCGCCGGCCAGCCGATCATGTTGAACAGCGTCGTGACCGAGCCCGAGCGCTTGCCGCCGCGCCAGCAGTAGATGAGCGGCCGCCAGCTGCGCGGGCGGTCCGCGAAGGTCGTTTCCAGGTGATGCGCGATGTTGCGCGCGACGAGCGCCGCGCCGAGCCGCGTGCCCTCGAAGGGCGAGACCTGCTTGTAGGTCGTGCCGACCAGCACGCGTTCCTCGTTGCTCAGCACCGGCGCGCTGATGGCGCCCGGAATATGGTCTTCCGCGAACTCGAGCGGGGTGCGTACGTCGACGATTTCATCGAAATCGCCGGCTTTGTCGAGCGTGACGAGAAGATTTTTCAAGGGAATAGGGACGAAGCGGACGGCGGGAAGAGCGAAATTATCGCATGGACGGCCCGGGCGGGCCGCGCCGCTCACCCGCTCCCGGCCGTTTCAGACCCGCTCCAGACCGCGTCAGACCACCTCGACGCGCGCGGCTCCGCTCACCATCTCGCCGATCACGCGCGCCTCGCCGAACCCGTCGGCGTGGAACAGCGCGAGCACTTCGTCGACCGCCTCGGGCGCGCACGACACCAGCAGCCCGCCCGACGTCTGCGGATCGGTCAGCAGCGCGCGGGCGGCCGGCGGCAGCGTCGCGGGCAGCACGACGTCGCGGCCGTACGCGTCCCAGTTGCGGCCCGACGCGCCGGTAAAGATGCCGGCTTCCGCGAGACTCGCGACGTGCGGCAGCCACGGCAGGTCCGCATAGCGCACGCGCGCGGTCAGCTGCGAGCCGCGCGCCAGTTCCAGTGTATGGCCGAGCAGGCCGAAGCCGGTGACGTCGGTCAGCGCATGCACGCCGTCGAGACGGGCCAGCTCCGCGCCCGGGCGGTTCAGCTGGGTGGTCGCGCCGATCATCGCCGCGTAGCCGGCCGCGTCGAGCCGGTCTTTCTTGAGCGCGCCCGACAGAATGCCGACGCCGAGCGGTTTGCCGAGGATCAGCACGTCGCCGGCCCGGCCGCCCGCATTGCGCTTGACGCGCTTCGGATCGACGACGCCAAGCGCGACAAGGCCGTAGATCGGCTCGACCGAATCGATCGAATGGCCGCCCGCGAGCGGGATGCCGGCATCGGCGCAGACCGATTCGCCGCCTTTCAGCACGGCCGCGATCACGTCGTGCGGCAGCACGTTGATCGGCATGCCGACGATCGCCAGCGCCATGATCGGCTTGCCGCCCATCGCGTAGACGTCGGACAGCGCGTTGGTCGCGGCGATGCGGCCGAAGTCGAACGGATCGTCGACGATCGGCATGAAGAAGTCGGTGGTCGCGACGATCGCCTGCTCGTCGTTGAGCCGGTAGACGGCGGCGTCGTCGGCGGTGTCGTTGCCGACCAGCAGGTCGGGGAAGAACGGCAGCGGGGCGCTGCGTCTGAGCAGGTCGGCGAGCAGGCCGGGGGCGATCTTGCAGCCGCAGCCGCCGCCATGCGACAGGCTCGTGAGGCGGGGCGGCTGGTTTGCTTGGGCTTGGGTCATGAGGGCGCGGGGTCCGGGGCTTCGAATCACCGCATTATGAAGCCTGTGCCGGCACCGTGCAGCGCCGCGGGGCGCCGGTTCGGCCCGCGCGGAGCGTGGCTGACGATCTCGCTGCAGGTCGCGAAACCGGCATCTATAATCAAATTTGTCCCCAAAAGAGCCGAGGCCATTCAATGACCCAGATGACCCGGCGACAATTCCTGAAGGTCTCCGCCACCACGCTTGCCGGATCGAGCCTCGCCCTGATGGGCTTCTCGCCGACCCCCGCGCTGGCCGAAGTCCGTCAGTACAAATTGTCGCGCACAACCGAAACCCGCAACACCTGCCCGTACTGCTCGGTGGGCTGCGGCATCCTCATGTACGGACTCGGCGACGGCGCGAAGAACGCGAAGTCGAGCATCATCCACATCGAGGGCGACCCCGACCATCCGGTCAATCGCGGCACGCTGTGCCCGAAGGGGGCGAGCCTGATCGATTTCATCCATAGCGAAAGCCGCCTGCATTACCCCGAGTACCGCGCGCCCGGCTCGAACGAGTGGAAACGCATGTCGTGGCAGGACGCGCTCGACCGCATCGCGAAGCTCATGAAGGAAGACCGCGACGCGAACTTCGTCGAGACGACCGCGGACGGCAAGAAGGTCAACCGCTGGCTGACCACCGGCATGCTGGCGGCATCGGCCGGCAGCAACGAAGTCGGTTATCTGACGCACAAGGCTGTCCGCAGCCTTGGCATGCTCGCATTCGACAATCAGGCGCGTGTCTGACATGGCCCGACGGTGGCAGGTCTTGCCCCGACGTTTGGCCGTGGAGCGATGACGAACCATTGGGTCGACATCAGAAACGCGGATGTGATTCTCGTGATGGGCGGCAATGCGGCCGAGGCGCACCCGTGCGGTTTCAAATGGGTCACCGAAGCCAAGGCGCACCGCAAGGCGCGTCTGATCGTGGTCGACCCGCGCTTTACGCGCACGGCTTCGGTCGCGGACTACTACGCACCGATCCGCACCGGCTCGGACATTACGTTCCTTGGCGGGGTAATCAATTACCTGCTGACGAACGACAAGATCCAGCACGAGTACGTGAAGAACTACACGGACATGTCGTTCATCGTCCGTGAAGATTTCGCCTTCAACGACGGTCTCTATTCCGGCTACGATGCCGACAAGCGCAGCTACGACAAGACCTCGTGGGACTACGAGCGCGGCGCCGACGGCTTCGTCAAGGTCGATCCGACGCTGCAGGACCCGCGCTGCGTCTATCAGCTGATGAAGCAGCACTACTCGCGCTACACGCCCGAGCAGGTCGAGAAAATCTGCGGCACGCCGAAGGAGAAGTTCCTGCACGTGTGCGAGATGCTCGCCTCGACGGCGGTGCCCGGACGCGCCGGCACGATCATGTACGCGCTCGGCTGGACGCATCACTCGGTCGGCTCGCAGATCATCCGCACCGGCGCGATGGTGCAATTGCTGCTTGGCAACATCGGCATCGCGGGCGGCGGCATGAACGCGCTGCGCGGCCACTCGAACATCCAGGGCCTGACGGACCTCGGCCTGATGTCGAACCTGCTGCCGGGCTACATGACGCTGCCGATGGAAGCGGAGCAGGACTTCGACGCCTATATCGCGAAGCGCGCCACGCAGCCGCTGCGGCCGAACCAGTTGAGCTACTGGCGCAACTATCGCGCGTTCCACGTCAGTTTCATGAAGTCGTGGTGGGGCGACAAGGCGAGCGCCGACAACAACTTCGGCTACGACTATCTGCCGAAGCTCGACAAGTCCTACGACATGCTGCAGGTCTTCGAGCTGATGAACCAGGGCAAGATGACCGGCTATATCGCGCAGGGCTTCAACCCGCTCGCCGCAGCGCCGAACAAGGCGAAGATCGGCGCGAGCCTGGCCAGGCTCAAGTGGCTTGTCATCATGGACCCGCTCGCGACCGAAACCTCCGAGTTCTGGAAGAACCACGGCGCGTTCAACGACGTCGATTCGGCATCGATCCAGACCGAGGTGTTCCGTCTGCCGACCACTTGCTTCGCCGAAGAGCGCGGTTCGCTCGTCAGTTCGAGCCGCGTGCTGCAATGGCACTGGCAGGGCGCGGACGGCCCCGGCGAGGCGAAGAGCGATCTCGAGATCATGTCGGGGCTGTGGCTGCGCATCCGCGAGGCGTATCGCAAGGACGGCGGCAAGTATCCCGATCCGATCCTCAACATGAGCTGGCCGTATTCGAACCCGGAAAGCCCGACGCCCGAAGAACTCGCGATGGAGTTCAATGGCAAGGCGCTCGCCGACGTCACCGATCCGACGGATAAGACCAAGGTGCTCGCGAAGAAGGGCGAACAGCTCGCGGGCTTCGCCTTGCTGCGCGACGACGGCAGCACCGCGAGCGGCTGCTGGATCTTCTGCGGCTCGTGGACCCAGGCGGGCAACCAGATGGGCCGCCGCGACAACTCGGACCCGACCGGCATCGGCAATACGCTGAACTGGGCGTGGGCATGGCCCGCGAACCGGCGCGTGCTGTACAACCGCGCGTCGTGCGACGTGAACGGCAAGCCGTTCGATCCGACTCGCAAGCTGATCGCGTGGAACGGCAGCAGCTGGTCGGGTGCCGACGTGCCGGACTTCAAGATCGACGAGCCGCCTGAAAACGGCATGAATCCGTTCATCATGAATCCGGAAGGCGTCGCGCGGTTCTTCGCGCGCGACGGTCTCGTCGAGGGGCCGTTCCCCGAGCACTACGAGCCGTTCGAAACGCCGCTCGGCTACAACCCGCTGCATCCGGGCAACAAGGCGGTCGTCAGCAATCCGGCGGCCCGCGTGTTCCCGGACGACCAGGCCGCGTTCGGCACGCACGAGAACTTCCCGCATACGGCGACGACCTACCGGCTCACCGAGCATTTCCATTACTGGACCAAGCACGCGCGCCTGAACTCGATCATCCAGCCGGAGCAGTTCGTGGAGATCGGCGAAGACCTCGCGAAGGAAGTCGGCGTGGTGGCCGGCGACCGCATCAAGGTCAGTTCGAACCGCGGGCATGTGATTGCCGTGGCGCTCGTCACGAAGCGCATCAAACCGCTGATGATCGAGGGGAAAAAGGTTCAGACAGTCGGCCTGCCGTTGCATTGGGGCTTCAAGGGGCTCACGAGGCCGGGCTATCTCGTCAATACGCTGACGCCTTCCGTGGGCGACGGGAATTCGCAGACACCGGAATTCAAGTCGTTCCTCGTCAAGGTCGAAAAGGCATAAGGAAAAGAGATGGCACTGCAATCACTAGACATCAGACGTATCTCGGCCACGACCGTGCCCGCGCCGCAGGTGCGCGAGCCGGTCACGGGCTCGGTCGCCAAGCTCATCGACGTGTCGAAGTGCATCGGCTGCAAGGCGTGTCAGACGGCCTGCATGGAGTGGAACGACCTGCGCGACGAGATCGGCCACAACGTGGGCGTCTACGACAATCCGGCCGACCTGAGCGAGCATTCGTGGACCGTCATGCGCTTTTCGGAGCACGAGAACGACGCCGGCGATCTCGAATGGCTGATCCGCAAGGACGGCTGCATGCACTGCGAGGACCCAGGCTGCCTGAAGGCCTGTCCGTCGCCGGGCGCGATCGTGCAGTACACGAACGGCATTGTCGATTTCCACGAGGAAAACTGCATCGGCTGCGGCTACTGCATCACCGGCTGTCCGTTCAACGTGCCGCGTCTGTCGAAGAAGGATCACCGCGCGTACAAGTGCACGCTGTGCTCGGACCGCGTGGCGGTCGGCCAGGAGCCCGCGTGCGTGAAGACCTGCCCGACCGGCGCGATCATGTTCGGCACCAAGGAGGACATGAAGCAGCAGGCCGAGGATCGCATCGAGGACCTGAAAGACCGCGGTTTCCAGAACGCGGGCCTGTACGATCCGGCGGGCGTCGGCGGCACGCACGTGATGTACGTGCTGCATCATGCCGACCGGCCTTCGCTGTATCACGGCTTGCCGGACAATCCGCGCATCAGTCCGATGGTCAAGCTGTGGAAGGGTATCGCGAAGCCGCTCGCGCTGGCCGGCATGGCGCTCGCGGCGGTGGCCGGCTTCTTCCACTACACGCGCGTCGGGCCGAACGAGGTGAGCGAGGCCGACGAAGCCGAGGCCAGTCAGGAAGCCGATGAAGCACGCCGTTCGCAGGAGGACGCGCAATGAAACACTTCGAGCATACCGTGCTGACCGACGCGAAGGGCAACCGCCTGATCGTGCGCTACACGCCGAACGAGCGCACCAATCACTGGATCACCGCGATCGCGTTCGTGCTGCTCGCGCTGTCCGGCCTCGCGATGTTTCATCCGGCGATGTCGTTTCTGTATTTCGTGCTCGGCGGCGGGCAATGGACGCGGATTCTGCATCCGTTCGTCGGCTGCGTGATGTTCATCTCGTTCCTGATACTGGCGCTGCGTTTCTGGCATCACAACTATCTCGACCGGGCGGACATCCAGTGGATGCGGCAGATCGACGACGTGCTGAACAATCGCGAGGAAAAGCTCCCCGCGATCGGACGCTACAACGCCGGCCAGAAGCTGCTGTTCTTCGTAATGGTGGTCTGCCTCGTGCTGCTGCTCGCGAGCGGCATCGTGATCTGGCGGCGCTACTTCTCGCTCTATTTCCCGATCGGGGTGATCCGGCTCGCGGCGCTCGTGCATGCGGCGGCGGCGTTCGTGCTGATCGTCGGCATCATCGTGCATGTCTATGCGGCGCTGTGGGTCAAGGGCTCGATCGGCGCGATGACGCGCGGCACCGTCACGTATGGCTGGGCACGCAAGCATCATCCGAACTGGTTCCGGGAAACGATCGGCAAGTGAGTGGCAAGTGAGTAGCCAACGCGTGGCCGACGAGCCGCGAATAAGCAACGGATAAACGCGGATAAACCGCAATCGAGGCGCGTTTCGCCGCGCCGTTCGCAGCGCACCGGGCCGCCGCTCCCCGTCGATGACGGGCGGCGGCCCTTCAGTTTTCAGAGGTCGACACCTTGGTTCAACGCATTCTCGAAGCCGGCGACATCGAATCGCTCGATCACACGGCGATCCCCCGCATCCGCATGCCCGAGCGGCTCGCCGTGTTCGCGCCGCGCGCCGCGCGTCTGCGGCAACTCGCGGCACTCAACAATCCGATCGCCGGCTATCTGCGCCTGATGGCCGTGCTCGCCGACGCGCAGCAGGCCGTGATCGCGACCTTCAAGGCGCAGCCGCCGAGCGCCGAGCTGATCGCGAGCGCGCAGCAGCATTCGATGCCGCTGATCCCGGCGTTTTCCGGCGTGCGCGATCCCGCGTGGCAGGACGTGCTGCGCCAGTTGCTCGACAAGGTCGAAGCGGCCGGTCCGCTCACGCCGCCGCTCGCCGCGCTGATCGCGCGGCTGCGCACGCTCGATGCCGCCGTGCTCGACATTCAGGCCGACGCGATCTTCGCGCAGCGCTTCGAGGACGTCGATCCGGCGAGCGCGCCGTTCATCATGGCCGCGCTGCAGGTCGTGTGGACCGACCTCGCCGCCGACATCGACAAACGCGCGGTGCCCTACGTCGAGACGCCGGGGCTGTGTCCCGTGTGCGGCTCGCATCCGGTCGCGAGCACGGTGCGCGTGGGCGGCGCCTACGACAACTACCGCTATCTGCAATGCGGGCTCTGCGCGACTGAATGGCACATGGTGCGCGCCAAATGCTCGAACTGCGATTCGACCAAGGGCATCGCCTATCACGTGGTCGGCTCGCCCGATGCCGACGCGGCCGCGCGCGAGGCCGAATCGAAACATGCCTCGCTGAAGGCGGAGTCGTGCGACGAATGCCATACTTACCGCAAGATCGGCTTTCTGGCGAAAGACTTCGACTTCGATCCGTTCGCGGACGATCTCGCAAGCCTCACGCTCGATCTGCTGATGGGCGCGGAAGGCTATCGGCGCGCGTCGCCGCATCCGTGGCTGTGGCCGGAGCAGAGCGCCGGCGCGGCCGAGCCGGACAGCGGCGCATCGGCGGAATAGGTAACGGCGAGGCAACAGCGAGGCAGCCGCCAGGCCGCAACCAGTCAGCAGCTTGGCGCAAGTTCAAAACGACACAAGGATTGCCCGTGAGCGATGTGAGCGGCTCGGAATTGCGCGCGCTGATGGCGCGCGTGCCGTCGGTGGAAAAGGTCATGGCGTCGGAGCCATTCGCGGCGCTCGTGAGCGAATACGGACGCACCCAGGTGCTCAACGCGCTGCGCGCCGCGCTCGATGCCTGGCGGCTGCACGCGCAATCGGGCCACGCGGCCGATAATCCGCCGCTCGGCGCGCTCGATACCGGGCAATTGCAGGGCACGGTCGAAGCGGCGCTGCGCGCGCGCAACGCGCCGCGTCTGCGCAGCGTGTTCAATCTCACCGGCACGGTGCTGCACACGAACCTCGGCCGCGCGCTGTTGCCCGACGAAGCGGTGCGCGCCGTGATGAGCGCGCTCACGCAGCCGGCGAATCTCGAATTCGATCTCGCCACCGGCAAGCGCGGCGACCGCGACGATCTGATCGACGAACTGATCTGCGAGCTGACCGGCGCCGAAGCCTCGACCGTGGTCAACAACAACGCGGCCGCGGTGCTGCTCACGCTGTCCGCGCTGGCGGCGAAGAAGGAAGTCGTGGTGTCGCGCGGCGAACTCGTCGAAATCGGCGGTGCGTTTCGCATTCCCGACATCATGAGCCGCGCGGGCGCGAAGCTGCGCGAAGTCGGCACGACGAACCGCACGCATCTGAAGGACTACGACGAAGCGATCAACGCACGCACCGCGCTGCTGATGAAAGTCCACGCGAGCAATTACGCGATCAGCGGCTTCACGAAGGAAGCCAGCCTCGCGGAAATCGCGCCGCTCGCGCATGCGCGCGGTCTCGCGGTCGCCGTCGATCTCGGCAGCGGCACGCTCGTCGATCTCAGCGAATGGGGCTTGCCGCGCGAGCCGACCGTGCGCGAGACCGTCGAGGCCGGCGCCGACGTCGTCACGTTCAGCGGCGACAAACTGCTCGGCGGCCCGCAAGCCGGGTTGATCGTCGGGCGGCGCGATCTGATCGCGAAGATCAAGAAGCATCCGCTAAAGCGCGCGCTGCGCGTCGGCAAGCTCACGCTCGCGGCGCTGGAACCGGTGTTGCAGCTGTATCGCGCGCCGGAGAAGCTGACCGAGCGGCTCACCACGCTGCGCCTGCTTACGCGGGCCGCCGACGAGATTCACGGCGCCGCGCAACGCGTGCAGCCGGCGTTGCAGCAGGCGCTCGGCGCGCGCTACACGGTGAGCGCCGAGCCGATGTTCAGCCAGATCGGCAGCGGCGCGTTGCCGGTCGACGTGCTGCCGAGCTATGGGCTCGTCGTCAGGCTGGCGGACGGCAAGCGCGGCGGCCGGCAACTGCTCGCGCTCGAAAAGCAGTTGCGCGAGATGGCGCGGCCGGTGATCGGCCGGATCGCGGACGACGCGTTGCGTCTCGATCTGCGCTGCCTCGAAGCGGGCGACGAGGCGCAACTGATCGCGCAACTGAAGGGCCAGCACGCATGATCGTCGGCACGGCGGGGCATATCGATCACGGCAAAACGAGTCTCGTGAAGGCGCTGACGGGCGTCGATACGGACCGCCTCAAGGAAGAAAAAGCGCGCGGCATTTCGATCGAACTCGGCTATGCGTACGTGCCGCTCGAAAACGGCGACGTGCTCGGTCTGATCGACGTGCCGGGTCACGAAAAGCTCGTGCATACGATGACAGCCGGCGCGAGCGGCATCGACTTCGCGCTGCTCGTGATCGCCGCCGACGACGGCGTGATGCCGCAAACGCGCGAGCATCTGGCGATCGTCGAACTGCTCGGCATCAAACGCGGCGCAATTGCGCTGACGAAGGTCGATCGCGTCGATGCGCAGCGTCTGCAGGATGCGCATGCGGAAGTGGCGGCGTTCGTCGGCGGCAGCGTGCTGGGCGATGCGCCCGTCTTCGACACCTGCGCGACGCGCGCGGACGACGCGGGCGTGGCCGCGCTGAATGCGTATCTGCGCGAGCAGGCCGCGGCATGGCGCATGAAGCGCGACGACGGGCTGTTCCGTCTCGCCGTCGATCGCGTGTTCACGCTGGCAGGGCAGGGCACGATCGTTACCGGGACCGTGGTGGCGGGCAGCGTGAGCGTCGGCGAGACGATGCTGCTCGCGCCGAAGAACGAGCCCGTGCGCGTGCGCAGCATTCACGCGCAGAATCGTCCCGCCGAAACCGGCCGCGCCGGCGAGCGCTGCGCGTTGAATCTCGCGGGCATCGAGAAGAGCGCGATCGATCGCGGCGACTGGATCGTCGATGCGCGTTTGTCGCAAGCGAGCGAGCGCATCGACGTGATGCTGACGCTGCTCGCCGACGCGCCGCATGCGTTCGAACATTGGACGCCGCTGCACGTGCATCTCGGCACGCAGCATCAGGTCGCGCACGTCGCGCTGCTCGACGGCGACACGCTCGGCGCGGGACAGTGTGCGCGCGTGCAACTGGTGTTCGAGCGGCCGCTGTGCGCGGTGCCCGGTGATCGCTTCGTCGTGCGCAATGCGCAGGCCAATCGCACGGTGGGCGGCGGCCATGTGCTCGATCCGTTCGCGCCCGCGCGCAAGCGGCGCGCGGCGGAACGGCTCGCGTGGCTCGATGCCATCGAAACGATGCTCGACACCGGCTCGCTCGATGCGCTGTTTGCGTGCGCGCCGCGCGGCCTGTCGCGCACGCTGCTCGAACGTCTGACGGGCAGGCCCACCGCCGCGCTCGCGTTGCCGGCCGATACGCGCACGATCGAATTGCCGGGGCACGATGCCTTGCTGTTTGCGGGCGCGGCATGGGACGCGCTTGCCGAACGATTGACGGGGGCGCTTGCGCAATATCACGAACGCTCGCCCGACGAACTCGGCCCGGACGTGTCGCGCCTGCGGCGCATCGCGGCGCCGCTCGTCGACGATGTGCTGTGGCGCGCGCTGGTGGACGCTGCGGCCGCGCGTGGCGAGATCGTCAAACGCGGACCGTGGCTGCATTTGCCCGGCCACACGGTGACGCTCGACGACGCCGATCGCGCGCTTGCCACCGCGCTGCTGCCCGAGATTGAGGCGGGGCGCTTCGATCCGCCGTGGGTGCGCGATCTCGCGAAGGCACACGGCGTGACCGAGGAGCGCATGCGTCAGTTGCTGCGCAAGCTCGCGCGGCAGGGCGAGCTGTTCCAGGTCGTGCACGATCTGTTCTATCACCAGGATGTGGTTCGCGAACTCGCTGCGATTGCGGCGGTTGAAGCGCGGAAAAACGCGGGCACGGTGGCGGCGGCGCCGTTTCGCGACGTCACCGGACTCGGCAGAAAACGCGCGATCCAGCTTTTGGAGTTCTTCGACCGGGTTGGGTATACTCGCTTCCACCGTGGGTTGCACCTGCTGCGCACGGATAGCCGCTGGCTCGATATGCTTTGAGCGGCGGCGTGCAGTCGATCGATGCTTCATCATCGACTCGTCGTTTTGCAATCACCGAAGGAAGACATTCGCATCCGGTGGTGCGGCTGAGCTTCAAACTCAGTTGAGGGCGTCAGACGCTCTCAGGTCGGTTCGACTCCGGCTGTCTTCCGCCAGATGGTTCTTCCGGGCTATTCCTCTCGCTTCCGCTGACGTTCTCCAGGTCGCTGATTTTAAAGCGATTTGTGGGTAACGACTTGCTTGCGACTACCGTTGACGTCCCGCACAATTTCCTCACGAAGTATGGGTAGCGATGTGGGTTTGTGGGTAGGGAGGGCGACATGGCGGGACGACAGTTGCATCGGCTCAGCGCTCTGCGAGTCGCGAAAGAAGTGACGCCGGGTCATTATGCGGATGGTGGTGGCCTCTACATGCAGATCGCGGACAGCGGTGCGCGGTCATGGGTGTTCCGGTTCAAACTGAACGGGCGTGTACGAGAAATGGGGCTCGGTCCGCTCTCGCGAGTTTCTCTGAGCGAGGCGCGGAAACTGGTCGCGGGGTACCGTGACATGGTCAGAGATCTGATCGATCCCATCCTTGCGCGGCGTGAGCAGCAGCGCAGACAACTGCTGGATATATCGCCGGATGCCAATGTGACGTTTCGTGAAGCCACTGAAGCGTTTATTCGCGCGCATGAACCCCAGTGGCGAAATCGCAAGCATGTCCAGCAGTGGGAAAACACGCTCAAAACGTACGCGTATCCGGTGATCGGTGACGTCCGCGTGCGCGACATCGACACGGCGATGATCGTGCGAATTCTTCAGCCGATCTGGACGAAGAAGGCGGAGACCGCGCGCCGTGTACGCGGTCGCATCAAGGCGATCCTCGATGCAGAAACGGTGCTGGGTCATCGTACTGGCAGCAACCCGGCACGATACGTTGACCATCTGCAGCTTGTGTTGCCGCGGTCGAAGAAGCGCTCTCAGGTGAACCACCATCCCGCATTACCATGGGAGGACCTGCCCGCATTTATCCGTGAGCTTGAGCAGCGTCCCCGGCGTGCGGCGCGCGTATTGCATCTGCTCATTCTCACGGCAACCCGCACGAACGAGGTGCGTTTTGCTCGGTCGGAGGAGTTTGATCTTGCTGCCCGCACATGGTCCATTCCTGCCGATCGTACGAAGAGCGGTCGGCCGCTTCGCGTACCGCTTTGTGACCGCGCTGTCGAAATAGTGTGCAACGCACTACCCAAAGCGAAATACGGTTATCTGTTCCCGGGCTGCAAGGAAGGGCGTCCGTTGTCGAACATGGCGATGCTGACACTTCTGAGACGCATGTCTCGACATGGAATTACCGTGCATGGTTTCCGGTCGACGTTTCGTGACTGGGTTGCTGAATGTACGGATTATCCTGATTCGCTCGCAGAGGAAGCACTGGCTCACGTCATCGTATCGCAGACAGTGGCAGCCTACCGGCGTCGCGATCAGCTCGAACGTCGGCGCCTGATGATGGAAGACTGGGGACTGTATTGCGGTAAAGCGCAGGTAGAGGCTGCGCATATGGCGCCGGCAGTGGCAGAAGCATTCGCTGCGTGATAACGCTTCAAGGCATGGGCGGGCAGACTTCCCGGCCTTTGCATCTTTGACCTACCCGCTATTTTAAGGGGGAGACCATGTCCGGTAATTCAGGGGGCCGTTCCACTAATCCACTCGGCAATCATCCCCAGTGCGCTGGCGACCGTCTTTGGGGGAAGGCGTGAATGCCGGAATCAACGGCTCCAGCGCTACCCTCAGTTCGTTGCTGATTTTGCGTCTTGCCATGCCACCAGGATACGTGACCTATGGATTGATGTCCAAGTTGTGTTAGCCACTCTTAGCCTGCATTGACTTGCGATCTTGAACGGGTGAAATTCCAAAAAAAGCCTTATAGCTTTGAGAAAAATTGGTGACTGAATAGAAACCGCTAGCGATAGAGATATCGAGAATGCTCATGCTTGATTGAATCACCCGCTCGCGCGCACGTCGCAGCCTTACACTAAGGTAATAGTGCTTTATTCCATCTCCTGAATTTTTTGTAAAAATTCGTTGCAGCTGTCGAGGCGAAATCCCAAGCAATCTTGATATCTTTTCACACGAAATAGTCCGGCCTGAATAATTCGTTTTGCGCGGCGTTAGCCCTCATGCCGTGAAGACGACAGTGGTCGAGCGGTTGAGCAAAGCGAACAGAACAAGGGCGCAAAGAAGCCGCAGCTTCCTGAGGATCAT
>NZ_JAAGPQ010000126.1:0-17953 GCF_017104985.1 Paraburkholderia sp. Ac-20342
GCTCACGCACCACTGCCACATTGTGGAAACAGGTAACGATAGCTATCGTTTCAGAAACAGCACGACACAGCCAAAGAAGGAGAGAAAGAAGACCCAAATACCCACTGAATAACACGAAAAGCTGGTCCAACGGGTGGGTCAGAATTCAATGCAAATCGTGGGTCAGGATTCCGTGCAAATCAACAGCGGGTTTCCACTATTGCTAGACCCTTAGGTCTTTCTAGGTGAGTGAATTCTCATGATGCCTTCATCACCAGTTTAGTGGCAATAGCATGTCTGAGGTAGGGGTACTTGACCTAAATTTCGATTGTCTCGACACGGAGGCTCCGGTGCTGGATGAAAAGTGGGACGAGCTCAGAATTCCTCGTGAGATTGCCATCTCATTTTGGGCAAAATTCGCACGCGCGGAATTCTCTCTTAAAGCCACCAGATTTGCTGCTGGCAATGAAGGTGGATCTGCGTATCCTGCGTGGGACAAGTTTGGCAGCGAGGTCGCAGCCGCGCTCGATCCGTGGGCGGATCCCGAGTTAGCCAAAGCAGTTAAATATCTGCTGGACAGGCCGCCGCGCAAACAGATTGTGCGAGGCGAGCGGGCATGCTTTGAAGATATCGCGTCTGCGGCTGGGCGAAGAACTGAAATTGAGTCCGCATTGGTTCTCATGCGCCGGGTTCGCAACAACCTGTTTCACGGAGGCAAGTATTTTGACCATGACGACGCCAATCGCGATTTGAACCTGATGAAGGCGTCAATGACGGTGCTCGAAGCGTGTGTCAATCAGATTGGTGACGTCAGACTGGCATATGAGACGGGCGACGCTTGAACGTTGTGCGGATTCAGGCATACAGGTGTTCGGCGGTAGGCCAGCGCCGAGATTTAGTTCTTTGGATATGTCAGGCATAGCCAAGAGGCCCTAAAGCGTCGAACGTGCGAAGACTAACCTGCGATTCTCGTCCTGAGTTCCGACGTGCGACCGGACCGACGGCAATTTTGCTATCTAGCTATTTTTTTCTCGCGATTCCTGCTGAAGACCGGCTCGTTGTTTACTCCTCCCAATAGAGAGCTTGGAGGTTGATATTGATAACGGCATTTCACATACCGTAGCGGTCAAGGTCATAGGTCATCTATTCGGGGTGTTCGCCGCCGCCTGCCCATTCACCCGTGATAAGCCAGTCTTCGAAATACCACAACCATTCGGCGGTCCACGCGATGTAGGTGTCGGCAAGCTTCATCGCATGATTCCATTCTCGGCCTTTTGGATACCACAGGCAGAGTTCTGTTCGACCATTCTCGTGGCTGTAGATATGGGGTGGCCGTTTCCCATGGGCCACAGCGACCAGGTCGGGTTTGATCACGTACAGTGATGGCCAGACGCCGCTGCGAGGCAAGACCAGTAGGCACCGGTAAAGCGGCGAGTACGCGGACGGTCCAATGGCGAACGAAAAACAGAGGTCCCGGCTGGGTCGCCAGAAGGTTTTTGATTCTGGCAGATGCAGACGACGAAGCTCGAGTTCTCGCTGGGCAAGCGTCGGACTACGCGGCGGCGGCGGTGCCATTACCTACCGAAGAATCTGTGCTGCCGCGACGGGATCACTAGGGGCGCTGGCGCCCCGGTGAACAGTCGCGCTTTTCCGGCCTCCCGTGTCGCTTGCTGCTCTGCGAACAGGGCATCGCGAACTCTGCGGGCAGACCTTGCGCCGAAGCCGTTTTCAACCGCGCTGACGACTTCGTTCATGCCGGCGCGCGCCTCAATGGCGTCGATGACCGCTTCGATGTCCTGCATGAGCTGCTCCATCCAGCGGTCGAAAGCGATCTGCCGCAGCGGGAGGTTCATCTCGGCCGCCAGGTTACTCTGCGGAGCCGCCGGATTGGGCAACCGCCATTCTTCGAGGCTCGCGCCAACCGGGATGCGTGCGAACAGTCTCGGCATTGTTTCGACCACATCAAGCAGCAGATCCAGTGGCGATGCGTGCGCCTGCGGCGCCTGAATTGCGTATGCCTGCGCGGCAAGCGTCGTGATGAATACCGAGCTCGGCCGCAGATCAACCGTCCCGGACTGCGGCCCGAACCGGAAGTTGCGATGCAGCTTGATGACCTGCACGAACCGGCACAGCAAGCGGTCAAAGACATCCCGTGCGTTCGGCAGCGGGACGATATCCGCCTTGCGCATCGAATCCATCGCGGCGGTCATTTTCTCCATCAAGGGGAATCTGGGAGAAATGGCAGCCGCCTCGTTGAAAAAGCGCGTGTAGCCGCGCGGATTGGTCGACTCAAAGCTCTTCAAGCCCCTGTCGGGAATCAGGCCATGGGTCTCGCCATAGCGGATGGAGACGCGGGGACTGTCTATGACAGGTGCAATGTCTGCGCACATACCGCCAGCGTAATGCAGCGTAACGCATCGGTCGTGGCGCTGCAATTCCAGTTGATGTGCCCGGGCGTAGTCTGCCAGCGCGGTCTGAATCTGGTTCAGCAGGCGTGCAGGGCCCTCGTAGTCGGAATATCTGGACCAGGCAGCTTCACTGAAGCGGGCGATCAGGTCGACATCAAACCCGTTGCGCGAGTCGTCAATCGGCTTGGTCAACGTTCCAAGTTGCCGGGACCCGTGTGGATGAATCTGGATCAGCGTCTCCGCGAATTCTTCGCGCGCCGAGAGAAACTCTGCGGTGCTCTCATATGATGACGTCAATGCGTCGAGCTGCGTCGTGGTCGGCGTCTGATGTTCTGCCATCGCGTCGACCAATGCGAAGAAGCGTGTGGACGCATCAGACGACAGGTTGTGCCGGCGCCGGATACTCACTTGGTCTCGAAGCATTGCTGACCTCTATGGGGACAAAATCGACTGTAAACTTCAATAAATTTTGACTAAGTGCAACTACATTTAGGGATGTGCTGCCGTAATTTTACCAAGTATAGTGGTATCGGCACAATTTGCATGCTGGAATTTGTTACCATGTGAAACGCGGCGTCGCCCGGGAACGCCGCTACACGAGAGGAAGCGAGCGCGGTGAATGAGATAGCCAGGCGGCAGAATGAAAAGCAGATGCTCGCGGTGGCGTGGGAGCGCCGGCGCGTCTACGATCGCGTCAAGGTAGTGCAGGGCATCCTCGTCATCGTGTCGCTTTTCATGCCGGTGCTGGGTGTGATCGTCGCAATCTGGGCACAGAGCCTGAAACCGTATGTGGCGCTCGCGTCGCTGATCGTCGGCTGCACGGATGCCGCATTTGTCGACCGGTGGATCAAGCGGCAGATGAAGGAGGGCGCACGGCTGCAGGAACACTTTGACTGTTCCGTCCTCGAGTTGCCGTGGAACAGATTCCTCTCCGGCTCGCCCATCGACGCGGAAGACATCGCTGCATATCGGCAAACGTGCCCACCGGGCGACGGCGGCGCGATGCGCGACTGGTACGCGCCCAGCGTTTCGCGACTGCCAGTGCCAGCAGCCCGTCTTGCATGTCAGCGCTCGAATCTTCGATACGATCTGAGGCTGCGGCGGCGATATTGCACGATTGTCACCATTGCGATGGTTGTGGTCGTGGTTGCGGCTTTCGCCATCGCGGTAGTCCAGAACCCGTCCATGTCCTCGTTCGTCCTGTCGGGTGCCGTGCCCGTGATGCCCTTGGTACTCTGGGGCGTGCGCGAACGCAACCGCCAGCTGGATGCCAGCGCCCTTGTGGAGCGTCTGAAGGCGCACGTTGAGAAACTTTGGGAAAGCGTGCTGGCGGGCGAGGGTGACAATGTGCTGACGATGAGCTCACGAGAGCTGCAGGACGCGATTTTCAGCCATCGGGTGTCCAGTCCGCTCGTCTTCAATTGGCTGTATAGCCGGCTGAGAAGTGGGCTCGAGCAACAGATGGCAGGCGGTGTCGAGCATTCGGTTGATGAGTTCAGGGCAAGCGCATCGCAGCGCAAAACGCAACATCTCCCAGACGCTTCGTAGTGGCCGCCTCGTGTGGACCAGGACGCGCCGGGACATGTCGCGCTGGACCGAAGCTCGCGCCTACGGCCGCACCTGTGACGGTTCTGCCGCATACAATTGGCTGCTTACGTCGATGACTGCCACGGCAATCTGCCAACGCCGCTCCTGCGGGACCAGTTCGGTGATCTGATCCAGCATCGCGGATGCTGATTCAGCGCGGGTAGCCCCCTTGGGATGCGCGGGTGCGGGCCTGTGCTTCAGGTTGCCGTACCAGAACACCGCGTACATTCCGTACCCGGCTGACCCCGGGTCGCGGGTGTACAGCCGGTCGAGCTGCGACACCGGGGCGGTCCAGACATCGGCGTGATAGTTCCGTTTGAGCTCCACGGGAATCCTGAGGTTGCGCCATATCGCCACGATGTCGGCCCGTTTGCCGTGGACCATGTGCCCCTCGGGCTCAACCGTGATCCCTTTCGGGTTGAGCCGTTCGCGCAGCAGATCAATCAGGACATCGCGGCCACTTTCCTCAGGTTTCGGTTCGGTGATCTTGCCATAGCCGTTCTCGTTCCAGAAGCGCTTGTAGATATTGTTGTTGGCGTTTGCGATCCGGTCACCAACGTCCTGCATCGTATCCACAAGCAGCGCATGAAAATCTGCGGCGCTGGCAGGCGCACCATTGGAGAGGGCGCTTACCGTCTCCGCCCAGTTCGGCTGCTGGTACTCGGCATCGCGCCTGCGTGCCCGTTGCTCGGCTGCGGCGTGTAACAGATGATCGCGATATGTGCCGAGCGAGGCGTCGGTCGAAAGGCGGCCGAGAGCAGCCGTGGCGTCCGCGGTGATGTCCAGCGCGATTTGATTAATGAGCCGCCTGACGAATTCCGCTCCGTCCCACAGATTGCGATCGCCGTGACTGCCGCCCTCCGGATGGGCAGCATTGGGAAAGTGACCGGCGGCCATGACGAGAAGGCGAGTCAGAACGGGGAGGGGAAGCATGCGGTTTTCACGGCGCGGCTGGGTGACATGGCCGGACAGATAGTCCCGCAGCGTCCAGACGAGACCGACATCTGTTGATGCTCGCGCGATAAATTCCGATTCCAGCAGGGCCGGTTGCAGCAGGAACGCCGTGACCTGCCAGTGAGGAAAGGCACGTGGCGGCAATGCCCCCTCTGACAGACGCGCCCTGGCGAGTGCGGTGAATCCGGCGTGCGTCGTCGCGTCGGTGAGCACGACTTCCATCAGCCGCTCGAGGAAGTGAGCAGGCAGATCTGGATAGTTGGAGAGCACCTCCATGGTCACGGAGGTCCGGCACCACGCGAATGCGTCCATGGAAAGCAGTTCGCCAAGCCCTTCTACGTGTTCGTGCCGGGCGGCCATGCCCAGCCTCGCAACCTCGAGATAGGTGTCGTGCGCAAGCGCCCGTTTCGTCGAAATGAGTGCGGCTTTCCATTCGAACGTTTTGCGGCGCGATGTATTGCCGTCCCGCTCACTTGTTGGGGAGACGAGATCCACTGCCAGCGCGGCAGCAAGAAGTGGCTCCGGCAGTCCTTCGAAGCTGGCTTCCAGGCCCCAGTGAGCGTCGAGTCCCGCGACGAGAGCCAGCCACCAAGTCGGTATACTCGCGCTCAGCGAAGCGTTACCGATGGCTGCGACATCAGGAATGTTCGTGCGTTCAAGTGCAGCGAGAAGTCCGGCGATGGCCGAATCAGCGAATGTGTCGCCGATGAAAGTAGCGAGTCGGCCGTGAGGTGAGAGGTTGTGGTCGATGTCGTGATATCTGCCGAGATAAACGTTGGCAACCCAAGCGATCCAACCCGACGCCAAACCGGACCGGATGGCCGCTTCGTGCCGCCCAAACTGCGCGATGAGATTCGCCCGCTCAATATCAGCCTGCTGGCGCCGCTCACGGCTGCGTCGGGCGTCGTTCCGTCTCCAGTCGAGAATTTCAGAAACGAGCATTGAATCTCTTCTTGCCTGCAGGTTCTTCTGCTCGCCGTAGTCAAAGAGGTATTCGAGGAATCCGGGCCGCTCCTGCGTTCGCGTGTACAACATCCACAGCGCGAGCTCGTATGCGACCGGCAGGCCGGTGTCTTCGGGAGCGCCAGTGCGAAGGACGCGCACGGCCGTGTCGAGAAAATCGATATGCTCGACTGTGCCGGCCGTCATCCTCTGGAGCCGTTGCAGGAGTAGAAAGACATTGGTATCGGCTGGGAGCGTGCGCAGCCCGTCCGCTACAGCGTTCAGGACGTCTGGCTTCCTCGCCGACAGGGCTTTCGCCAGGCCCGAATATGCCGTGAGTGAGGCCCGGTGGTCGCGCAATCCATCTAGCCAGTTCCAGAGGCTGTCAGGCGGAACCGGATGCCCACTTTTGAGCAGCCTGATGAGCATGAGGCTCAGAGCGTGCGACACGGGTGACTCGTTCTGTCGCAATGCGTCTGTTGCGTCCAGTTCGGCAGGTGTCCGCATGCCGAGAATCGCAGGTATATCCTGCAGCGGAACGGCGTCCGCAAGATGCCAGAGATAAAGCCGCCCGCGCAGAGACTCGTCGGTGCGTTCAATCGCTTCCAGCAGCGCAACCACATCAATTGCGTGAAAGAGCCGGCCATAGGCGAGCGCGATAACTTCAGCACGTAGTTGCAGGTCAGATGCGCCCCAGCTCAGATCGCGCGTGTATGCGCCGAGAACTGCGGCTTCGCCTTCCTGACCGCATTTCAGAAGCGCCGCTAGCGCATTTTCTCGCTCGAACGGCATGGCCCGGTTGTCAATCATGACAGCAGCGATATCGTCCGTCAGGGTGACATCCGGGGTGCCGGCAGCCAGTGCCTCCAGCACGAGCGGACGTACCGGGTTGTCTGGAGCACGAAGAATCGAACGAAATTCGTCGGTCATCTCCGCACCGGTCATACCACTCAGGCGCTCACTTGGCGGCCGGCCGTCTCCTGACAGAAACCACGGATCGTCTGCAGCCAGCGCCGCCAGTGCTCCCAGCAGACGGAGTCGGAGTGAGGGCGAGAGGGAGGCCGGATCGCCGTATGACAGGGCGCCGTAAGGGTCTGAGGCAACAAGCTGTTCGGCGAACCGGGGAGCGCGAACGGTCAGCCAGGCATGCAGGCCACGGAACTGTGAGACGGGGCGGCCGTCGTGTCCCAGCAGCGCACCCAGCCGCCGGAACGACAAGCCATCATTCAGCCGGGCAGCAAGCCATTCAGCCGCGAGAAATTCGGCGGTGGTGCGGTGCGCGTAGTCGACCGCGCCAAGCCCCGGGATCGCCGTGAAGACGCGGCGTCGCAGGGTCGCGTTGATGATCTGCACATCGAGGAACGGAATTTCAGTCGCGTCCGGATGACTTGCATCGCGGCTTGCGGGATCGAGGGCGAAACCCTCGACATCGCTGATGAGGCGGAGTGCGCAAAGCGCGCCCGCTGTCTGCCGGATCGTTTCAACCGGAAACTGATCACGGCGCGCGTGCTCGGAATTGTGCTCGGCGAGCCATAGCCGGGTCGACTGCTCGAACAGATCCGCACGCGTGGCTGGCCATACACCGTTCGTGACGGCGGTCGCCAGCATCTTGAGGTCCTGCGGGTTGCGTTTGAACTCGGCCAGTCCGTGTTCGTCGACCTCGGCGAGGAACCCCTCAATCCCCCACATGTCCATACCGTGCTCAGCGAGTACGGCCCGCTGTTCCTGTGCCGAAAGGGGGAACAGGCTGACAACAATCACCCCGCCATGGTCGTCAAAATATTGCCTGAACGCCTCAAGGTCGGAGTCTGCGAGCCAGTCCTGGGCGCGGCACGAGATGCGAACCCTGGCAGGCGCGCAGGCGAACAGCCGCCGGACAATCGCGTCGACCACTTCGTCGTCACCGCGGCCCGCGCGCCGCTCATCAAGCGCATCTATAAAAACGGTATCCGCACTCCAGTCAGACCGCGCGTTCAGAAAGCTCCGGACTGTCATGTAGTGACCACCGGTGGCCTGCGCTGCCGACCTGAAAAGATGGGTTTTGCCAGCGCCCGGGTCGCCAAGCAGCACGATGTTGGGAACCTCGCTAAGGGATGAGAAGTCCGCCTCGGCCCTCGGGTCATCGGGCTTCACCTTAGGAGAAAGCTGGAGAATCTTGCGGTCGTTCATGGTCGCGCAGTCAACATCGTGATCGGTTCGGGCGGGGATCGATACAGCTCCAGGTTCGGCGAATTGACTTGTCCGGGCGCCGCGGAGCCCCCGGATGAACCGGCCTCGTAGGCTTTGTCTGAAATTAGTCGAGGGAGATTACCTCTTTGGCTGATAGCGCGCCATAGGAAAACGGACCGTTCTCCCGACTGGGTGATTTGTGCTTGAGCGCCTACGCGACGAGGCTCCGTTCGCGATTTGGTACTGGCGGGCACCCGTTTCTGCCTGTTCGGCACCAGGGACGATAGTGGTGTCACCGCCACGATGATTTGGCCTGATGAGCAGCAGATCATCGACTGGGTAGGCAGTCATGCGCGCCATTAGGGCAGTTGCTTCTGCGTCCTTGTATCGGCAAGCATGATGCAGGAAAATGTATGATACAATTTTTTGTATGATGAGCTTGGTGCACCGTTCATGGAATCGCCGTTCGAAAGGATTGATGCGTTGCGATTGCTTCTGCTGTGGGAGGGCGAACTCAGCCGCTCCCGCCTGAAGCACCTCTTTAATCTCGGGGAGACGCGCGCGAGTCAGTGGGTGCGGGAGTTTCGCGACACATTTCCGCAATGGGTCGACTGGGATACGAGAGCGCGCCGTTATCGCGCCACGTTCGCGGCGTATCGGGACACGGAGCGGGACATGGCATCGTCGGGCGTGCGTGCGGCGTTGCTTACCCGCTACTTGGCGTTGACTGGGCTAACGCTTGACGATCCAGGCAGACGTGACGACGGCATTGCCTGGGCAACCTATCCGGAGCTATCCGCACCTGAACCGAAGGTATTTGCGACGCTGCGTTCCGCGATCGAAGGGCGTCGCGTCGTCGAAATTACGTATTGCTCCATGCGCAATCCGCAGCCTCACGAGCGGGTGATTGCGCCACATGGATTGATTCGCGCAGGCCGCAGATGGCATGTTCGGGCGTGGTGTGAAAACACGCAGACATTTCGGGATTTTGCGCTCGGACGGATTGCACGGGCTCAGATGTTAGAACGAGGCGCGACGCATGGCAGCGACGCAGACAACGCCTGGAGCACGGTGGTACCGGTCCGTTTGATTGGACATCCTGCCCTGTCCGAGGCGCAGGCATTGCTGATCCGAAACGAGTATTTCGGTGGCGCATCGAGTCGCGTGGACCATTGCAGGGGGTGTCTGGTGTCGTACTACCTGCAGGATCTCAGAGTTGCGGTCGACGTGCGCCGGGATAGCGCGCCCGAGTATCAACTTGCGGTCGATAACCTCGACCAGGTGCGACCTTGGCTATTTCCATGAGCACTGCCAATCTCGACATTCTGGCCGGTGCCGCAGCGTCGCAGCTCTTTCAGCGACTGCCGGACCGTCTCTTTGCCCCGCTTGCGGCTACCAATCGGCAACGGTATTGGACGCTGCTATGCCTGTTGCACAGGAAGCGGTTCGGGCCCGATGCTCCGCTTCCGCCAATGGACGGGTTCCCCGCCCGGGAGATCACGGCGGACATCGAGGAAGCACTCGCGGAAATGGACGATTGGCGCGACGACGAGGGCACGGCGCCGGTCACAGATCTGAATATCCGCGCAAACATGGTGCTGCAGGTCCTGGTCGACGCGGGATGGCTCAAGGTAGGCCGACAGGCATTCGAAAAGCGCCTGCTGATGGCGCCCGCCGTCAATCACTTCCTTTCTCAACTGGTCGCTTTTGCGGAAGCAGGGCCGGTGTTCGTAGCGGGCAAGATTCGCACGGTGGAAATGCATCTAAAGCAGGCCATCGAAAGCGGGGAAGGGTCTTCGCTGATGGAGGCCGCGGAAACCACTCGCAACCTACTCGAGCATGTTCGCAACACTGGCACCAGCATTCGCGACTTGATGGATCGTCTGGGCACCGATGTGCCAACCCGCGAATATGTCCGGATGTTTTTCAGCGAGTACATCGAGGAGGTTTTCATCGGCGACTACCGGCAACTGCGTACGCAGGATCACCCGCTCGCCCGGCGCAGTCAGATACTCGCCCAGGTCGATGCGATGTGTGTCAACGAGACATGTCGCGACGCATTGATTGCGTGGTACCAGACCCGCCGTGCCGAGGGCAATGTGCTGCGCGCCACGCGGATGTTCGAACGTGACGTGGATCGTCTTCATGAGCTATCGCGCATCGACGAGTATCTGGACCGCTTGGACGATGAAATCCGGCGCGCTAACAAGCGGGCTCTCGTCTATCTCGACTATCGCATTCGCTCGCTGCGCCCGTTGGACGAGGTCATCCAGACCACAATCCAGCAGATCACGCAGAGTTCCGCCAATAGTCACCGAACCGCCCTGGCGCCTGGGTATCTCATTTCACCGACGGCGCTTGCCGAACCTCGTCGTCCTATTGTTCGTGCTCCGGCGGACGCTTTACGCACGCGCTCACCCAGCTACGCGGATCTCGCTCGCGCCGAGCTACTAGTGCGCGCCCGAAACGCGCGCACGGTGACTTCCCCCAAATTGGCGGCATGGGTGCTCACATGGCTTGATGGCTCGGACCACCTGGAAAGCGAGGAGATTCCCATCGAGAGCATCGAGGCCCTGCGTGCCTGGCAGACGCTCTCGGCGTTGGCCCTGTCGATGAGTTCGAACTCTCGACACCTCTATGCTACGGCGACCTCCATGGCACGCGGTTTCCGAGTGGCGTTCAGCGATGCCGAAGAGCGAGCACACGAATATATCAGTGGCCAACCGTTCTCTGTCATTCGAACTAGGAGAAAAGTCTGATGGCGTTCTGGGATGACATTGCGGCTGGCTCGCGCGGGATGTACGGGGTATCCGATTTCGAGAGCGCCGCGTACCGCCTTGTGGCAGAGCAGGTTTTGTATCACTCGGACATGCGCGCACGGTCCGACTACAACCTGGTGGAGCACTACGAGCGCGACTTTCGGCGTGCGCTGGATATCGTGGGCGTCGACGTCGAAGTCAACCGGCAACTCCGATATGCGTGCGCGGTACCGCGCAACGGCCGGAGCACGGTCGCCACAACCAACCAGACGCTACTCGCGCTGGTTCTGCGGGCCATCTATGATGACGCGGCCCGGCGTGGTGACCTGACGGATGACGGTGAAGTCGTCTGCGATATCGTCGAGCTTGCTCAGCGGTACACCCTTATGACGCAACGCGAGCTTCCCGCGAAAGGCGAGTTCGATGCGGCAGTCAAGATGTTGCAGCGATGGGGCATTGCACGGCATCTGGCCGACCCGGAACATGACGGAGGCACGATGGGTACCGTCGGCCATCCAGGCGCGTTGGCGATTCGGCCCGCCATCGTTCAGTTGCTCGGGGAGACCGCGCTGGCGCGGCTTGCAGCATGGTCTAAACCATCAGGCGACACGGCTCAATGGGCAGACGCCTCCGTAGTGGGCCACGAAGATGATATTGCCGATGGTGACGCCGACGAAGAGGGAATCGAAGAATGACTATTTCATTACATGCTGTTCATGTCGTGCAATTTTTCATGTTCGATGCGAAGACCATTGAAATAGCCGACATCTCAGGTATCTTCGGACCGAACGGCAGCGGTAAAAGCTCGCTGGTGGACGCGGTGCAGATCGCCATGTTGGGAGCGAACCAGCGCCTCGCCGCATTGAACGCGCAAGCCGACGAGAGCAACAAGACGACGCGGTCTATTCGGAGCTATTGCCTCGGGCAATACGGAGAAACGGCTGAGCAGCGGGTGCGTGATCATGCGACGACATACATCACGCTCGTATGGCGGGACGACGAGGCGCGCACGTCGGTATCGATGGGCGTGTGTATCTACGCGTCGAGCGACACGGAAGAGCACGAGGTTCGGGGCCTTTATCTCGTGCCGGGGATCGAACTGAGCTTGGGTGACCATTTGTCGCTGGAAGGAGGCGAGCGGCGCCCAAGAGACTGGAAGACGTTCCGGGCGGATCTGATTCGACGAGCGAAGGCCGCCAGCGACGACGAGGTTCTATATTCCACCTCGAAGAGCTATGTTCGCGCTGTGCTTACACGTTTGCGCGGCGACGGTGGTATCCCTGACCACGAGGCATTTCAGCGCGCCTTCCGGTTTGCGCTGCGTATGCGTTTTGATAAACCTGTCGACCAAATCGTTCGGGACGAAGTCCTGGAGGCGCGTCCGACCAATATCAAGCGATTTCGTGAGATCACCGATACTTTCCTAAAACTGAAAATCCTGGTGGAGAAGGTTTCGGCGCAAATTGACGCGGGTGCGCAGGTTCTCGGGCATCTCGACAAGGCAGCGGAACAAGAACGGCAGGCTCAGACATGGCAGGTCCTTCGGCAGGATGTGGAGACCGAACAGGCCCAGGATGTCGCCAACCAGGCCAGAACGAAGGCGCGCGAAGCGCAGGATGCGCTCGAAATCCTCCAGGAAGAACTCGCCGAGCAGCAGCGCGCGGTTGAGGAGGCGGTGAGGGCACGATTGGCGGCGGTCGAGCAGCGAGACGGACACACCGCGCATCAGCACCATGGCGTGCTGCAAAGTGCCGTCCAGACGAACGAGGCAGCCTCTCGAGAGCGCCTCGGTTACCTTTCGGGTTTGCTCGCTGAAATCGCGAAGGTCTTTCGGAACGCATCGCGGTCCGCGCATCTCGGATCGCTCGCCCCCGCGCTCCAGCGCGAATGTGATGCACTCGTCGGTATGAGCGGCCAGATTGCACTGGGCATGGACATTGAGTCGATTGCCGCACGTTTGAAGTCGGCGCTGCAGGTTGCACATGCCGCATGGGATGCGCTGATTCAGAGCGGGCGCCACTTGTCCGCCGAGATCGACGAACTCAATAGCCTGAAGTCAGGGCTGGAAGCAGACCTTGAGCGTGCGAAAGAAGGGCATGTCCAACTCTCCGACAAGGTTCGTCGACTACGCTCGGAACTCCGCGAACATGGCATTGACTCCACCCCCGTTTGTGATGTCATTCGGGTCACCGATCCAGATTGGGAACGGGTGGTGGAATCGTATCTTGGCCTGTCCAATCTGGAGGCGCTCATTGTCGAAGAGCGGCATGAGAAAAAAGCGTTCGAACTGTATCGCCGAATGTCAGGACGCGGCGCGGTATACGGTGCGAAGATTGTCATGTCGAGCCGTTTCTCGGCGCCAAAGTCCGTGGGAGCAGGCACCGTCGCTGAGTTAATCGAAGGTGATCTGCCGGTCGCGGTAGCGTTCGTCCGCAATCTGTTCCGGGACATTCAGTGCGTGAGTACGAGCGACGAAGCAATGGGTGGCGGACGGACGCTCACAACCGATGGCATGCTCACAGGCAAGGGAACGATGGAACGGCTTGCCCCACTTCAGGAGCGTCGGCTGGGCGTTCGTGGCGAAGAGCAAAAGGCAGGAATCGAACTAGCTTTGCGCGAGTGCCGTACTGATCTTGCCCGCAAGACCGGCGAGCGGTCATCGCTCGATGCGTTCGAGCGTATGCTGCGAGAGATTCCACCCGAGTCCCGCGCCATCAAGGACATCCGGGATGGTTACGCCAGTGCCATCGAGTCCCAGACCCGGGCAGACGAGTATGCCGCACAGTTGCGCAAGCTGTCGGACGAAGATTATCTGGCGCTCTGCGAGCGTGTCAGGCTATGGGAAACTGAGGAAGGGAAGTTGCGCAATGCCCAGACGGAATTGTTGCGTAAGGAGGGCGCTGCAGGGCTGAACGTTGAGCACCTCGAGCTAGCGGCAAAGAGGGCGGAGGCTGCCGCCGACGAGCTCAGGATCAAGCTCAATCAAGCTCGCCAGAGCCCATTGTTCGACAGCGTGTACGCTGACGAACAATGGGACCGCTTACTGGATAAATTTCCGCCGGGCGACTACGCCCGGATGATCGACGATTGCAGGAGTCGAGCGAGGAACCTCGAAACTCGCCAGCAAACCGAGATAAATCGTGGCATGGCGTTGCTTGGAACGTTTCTCACCGACTATCGGGAGCAGCTTGATGAGCGTACTGGGGGAGACTGGCAGCTCGCTCGCGAGTGGGTGAAGACTCGCGTCGACCATTTGCGTGGCACCCAATTGGTTGAACATCAGGCGGAGATGGAAGAAGCGTATCGCGCATCACAGGAAACCTTCCGGACCGACGTCGCCGTGGCACTGGCGAACAATCTGGCATGGCTGGAAGACACGATCGACCGCCTCAACAGCGTCCTGAAGACCTGCCCGGTGTTTTCCAATGGCGAGCGCTATCAGTTCGTCCGCGTCCCTCGTTCAGAAAACGAGAAACTGCTCAAATTCATCAAGGATATCGCGGCGTATGGTCCAGATGACACCTTATTGGGCAGCGCTGGCGAGATTCCAGAGCAGTTCAAGACACTGCTCGAGGAAAAGTCCACACCTGGAGCTGGCAGTGCGCGCACGGCGCTTGATGACTATCGCGAATTCTTCATGTTCGATATCGAGATTCAGCGGGAAGATCCCGAAACACGAAAGACGAAGACGATTGGGCACTTGAGCAAGCGAATCGGTCCGGGCTCGGGCGGCGAGCATCGAGCACCGCTCTACGTGATCGCTGGGGCCGCGCTCGCCTCTGCGTACCGTCTGAGTCGCGTTTACCGCAATGGCATCCGGCTTATTCTGCTCGACGAAGCGTTTCATCGGATGGACCAGACGAACATTACGGCGACCATGCGTTATTTTGAAGACCTCGGCCTGCAGGTGTTCCTCGCCAGCCCGGGGGAGAATCTCGGCATTCTGACCGCATTCCTGCATCGATACTATGACATCGTGCGCGATCCGGAAAACAACGTCGTGATGCTGACGGGTCACGATGTAGACGAGGAGGCGCGCGAGCTGATGCGCTCGGACCAACTCGAGTTTCACCCTGAATTGCTGGAAGCCGAGATCGCGAGGATTCGAGCCGAGCGTTCGGTGGCTGCGTCACCAACTGCAGCGGAATAACGAATATGGACGCCCTAGCGACTATGCTGTTGACGAAGCTGCTCGCCACTGGCGAGATGGTGTCGGCAGGCCGGCGTACCCGAGCAGCCTCCCTGACTGGCAGTGCGCTCAAACCTTACTCCGAAAGCCGTCATTTGCTCGAGCGCGAATCCTTCGAGGCAGCTGTGCGTGCGGCGGCAGATGCCGGAGCGGTTGCGCTTGAATATGAAAAAGGCCTGGGCAGCGACCGTCCCATCGTTCGAATCACCTTGCTGGATGTTGATGCTTTAGCGATCTTCCTTGGCCAGCCGACCCGACATTCGATCGCGGCCCAGGCGCGCGCATCTCTTGCGGGTTGGTTCGAGACTTTTCCCGTCCTCGAGTCGGTTTTTTCACGATGGGAAAGCTTGTACAAGGTTCGCGGAATCGGGCCGGAGAGGGCGATGGATTGGGCTGATGCCGCTGCGGTGATCGTTCATATGACACACGACACGCGCGTGCGCGAAGAAGATCTTCCCATACGTGAGGTGAGCGCAAAACTGTTTCTCGACAGCAAACGGATCGAGCAGCTAACAGCTCCGCTCGATGTGCTGCTGTCGGGCGATATCGAAGCAGAGCCGCGCGTCCCGTCGGATGTCTGGGCGGAGGTAGGGTTGCGGCGAGAGGACCAGCCCGTTCGTCTTGCGGGGGCGGTCGTGGTGCGGCGTCAGCGGGTGAGTGCGTTGCTCGACACACCGTACGGCGCCTTTCCTGCTCCGACTGTCTTGGGTATTGATGGTGCACCGGCGTTCGTGCTGACCATTGAAAATCAGACGACGTTTTACAGCGAGGCGAAGCGCCGGGCTGACGATAATGTGCTGCTCATCTACACTGCGGGCATGCCGTCGCCCGCCTGGCGCGCGATGTACGAGCGACTGCTCGCTGATTTACCATCTGGTACGCCGGTACTGCACTGGGGCGACGTAGATGAGGGGGGATTCCGGATCGCGGCGAACGTCGCTGAAGCTGCCCGACGCGCTGGGCATGTGTTGCAGCCTTATAGAATGAGTCCGGCAGACATCCCGGAGGACCGGCGGCGCCCAGTCGCCGGCGGCCAGGCCGGACGCATGCGGGCGTTTGCAGCCAAAGCTGGCTGGGCCGAGTTGGCAGTTGTGCTTGCCGAGTCGGAATTTACCGCGGA
The DNA here is from genome assembly GCF_017104985.1 of Paraburkholderia sp. Ac-20342. NCBI lineage: Bacteria > Pseudomonadati > Pseudomonadota > Betaproteobacteria > Burkholderiales > Burkholderiaceae > Paraburkholderia > Paraburkholderia sp. Ac-20342. The sequence goes on from NZ_JAAGPQ010000126.1 coordinate 16,108, forward strand.
GCAAGAGGTTCTGGATTGAGGGCATCCAGCTTGGCGGGCAAGTACTTTCCAATCCTGAAAGGTGCCTGAATCTGTAGGTGGTGCAGGGTTTATCCTCTCGACGGCCGTTGGCATGTTTCGCCGAATCGTGTGTGATTCGCACACTGAAAGCAAGCGTACTTCCTCGCCGTCACGGCGCAGCGGCGACGGCGTGTATTCTGACATGTCTCCAAGGTGCGATGCTCGACGGTGGGTCCGCGCACAGCGAGCCGCTGGCGGCGTCAGCTCTTTGACGCCGCTTTTGCATCCAGAAAGTGGCGTGAATTTATGTTTTACGTTTGATCACTTCTGACCTGGCTTGATCCAAACGGATCTTCATAAGCTCGATTTCATCAAATATCTTGTATTTCGCTGGTTTGCTAACTCTGTTTAATCTTTCGATCAATCTCGATAGCATCCAGACGCAGCCAGAAAATAAGGCAACAGATTCAAGAAAAACGACAATGTTGGCTGCTTTCTCAAGCGGCGAAGCGTGCGGCCCGATTGTCAAGGCGCCGACCATTGCTACTGCGCCCCCAAATACCAAGATCGCAGCGAAAATTATATCCCTCAATGTATCGGCCACCAGCGAGGACGAATTTTCAAGATATTGCAGCGTTCGGTTTTGAAGTTCAAAAAAATTTTACCTTCATATTGCGATATTTATTGAATTCTCGTTTTTTCACAAATTTTAATATTGTCGGGAGAATTTTTGCGACACCAAAAATGGGTCCAATCGCAGCCGCATAATGATTCATCGTTTGCACGTCAATAAACGTCATGTCAGTCTCTCGCACTGCTTTGTTGTTAAGTGGGGTCCTGCTCGACGGAGATTAAAGTATTCAATTAGCCTAAGAAACGGCGAAAGAGCGCCTATCTAAGGGGGCTTTCTGAGTGTGACATTCCAAGTGCAGCCGGATCGCCACACTTCGGCCAGCCCGCTTGGGAGAATTTCCCCAACGGACGCATCAGCTACAGCGGTACTCGCCAGTGTCGTCGTACCGCATCCATCCTAACGTGGCGATTGCCTGTACGCGTTCTCGGTGTCTCAAAATCCCGCAAGACGGACTTTACTCCGCGGTAGGATCTCTGACAAAACTCGCCCATATTCGCGTTTTTGTTCCGAAGCACCGTGCTCGGCAGCAAATCGGTGAATGACGAATGGGTCAGAACGGCCGCGTAGCAAACTTGTGAATGTGCGATTCGACGGGGCAAGTTTGTGAATTTCGAAGGAAAACCTACCCGCATTCACACTTTAACTCCGAAGCACTCTAAACTCGGCACAAAGTTGCGGCGCAGGGTTTCGCGGCGTTTAGCACCCAAAAAGTGCCAAATTTAGTTCCCCGCGCTCTTTCGACGGCAAACCGCACATTTATGCTCCGGCGCACTGCACTGACGTACAGAAATGCCGGGGGAAATGTCGGCAGGTTCATTGATAGACAGAAATCCATATGGAAAGAGACGAAACTGCCTCTTTTTGTCATTTCCACCCTGATTTCTGTACAAACAGCCTGAATTACCACCCACACTTCTGTCCCGTCGATAACTTGATATGAAATCGCCTCGGCGCGTTTTCTCCACCTAAAGCATGATTTATTGGCTGCGAGGCGCCGATGCGGCAATTTCGGAGGGCATTAGGTGGATTTCGGGCGAATTTCATATCAACTTTGCGTTGATCCTCTAACACGACATCTGAATTTTGGACTCACAAATTTTGTCGAGGCCAGATTGAAATGTCCGGTTTCTGGCTAGATAGAAATGTCCGGTTTCACATTGGTTTTGGTCCTGTTTCTTTTTATGTTTGTGGGTTGGGGCGGCGCAGCCGCCC
>NZ_JAAGPQ010000127.1:0-17877 GCF_017104985.1 Paraburkholderia sp. Ac-20342
CGCGGAAGGCGCGGCCGCGGCCACGCTCGAAGTCGGCGTGCTGCCGACCGTGGCCGCGGTGCTCGTGCCGCCCGTGCTGCGGCGGTTCGCGGCGCAGTGGCCGCGCGTGATCGTGCGTCTCGCGACCGGCGCGAACCCGGAGCTGCTCGAACGCCTGAAAGCGGGCTCGATCGAATTCGCGATCGGCCGTCTCGCGGACCCGGAACGGATGGTCGGCCTGAGCTTCGAGCAACTGTTCACCGAGCCGCTGATCGCGGTCGTGCGCGCCGGGCATCCGCTCGCGCAGGGGCCCGGCTTGCAGGCGGCGTCGCTGGAAGAGTTTCCGGTCGTGCTGCCGCCGTTCGGCACCTTGATCCGCCAGTCGGCGGAGAGCCTGCTCAGCGCGTGGGGCGTGCCGCCGTTGTCGGCGTTCGTCGAGGTGCTGTCGGTCTCGACGGGGCGGGCATTGGCGCTCGAAAACGGCGCGGTGTGGTTCGTGCCGCTGAGCGCGGTGGAATACGAGCTGGCGCAAGGCATGCTGGTGCGCTTGCCGCTGCCGTTCACGGGCACCAGCGAGCCGGTCGGGCTGATCCGCCGCTCGGATACGCAGCCGTCGGCCGTGGGGCGCGCGTTTATCGAGGCGGTGCGCGAGTTCGCGCGGGAGAGGATGACGGCGATTTCAGGCAAGGCCGCGGGCAAGGAGGCGGCCAGAAACGGGAGCCACGGCGCGGACAAGGCGCGGAGCAGGCGCGCGCGCAAGTCTCGCCGAAGCAGCGGGCCGGGCGATGCGGACGAGGCGCCCCAATGACCGGCCAGTTGGCGCGCAGGGTTGGCGCACTGCGGCGGGTGCAAGCGTCGGCGCCCTGAAGGGCGAGCCAGGATGAACCACAGGACGAACCAGGATGAACCATCCGGTACAAAACGAAGGTTGCGAACGCCCCGCGACCCGGTGTAAAAACACGGTGCAACAGCCGCCGCGATCCGTCCGGGTTGCGGCATGCCACGCGCGCATCATGCATGGCGCACCCCATCGCGAACAGCCGGCACGGTTGCGTCGAATTCCGACCGACCGGCTGCCGCGTCGAAAGACCGTACAAGGAGATTGTCATGCCCAGCGACTTGCCCACTCCAGAGGCCGCGCAGCGCGCCGTGTTGGCGTCTGAGCACAATCCGCTCGGCACGGCCGGCCTCGAATTCGTGGAGTTTGCCGCGCGCGATCCGCACGCGCTCGGCGAGGTTTTCACGCGGCTCGGCTTCAAGGCGATCGCGCGCCATATCAGCAAGGCCGTCACGCTGTACCGGCAGGGCGAGATGAATTTCCTCATCAACGCCGAACCCGACTCGTTTGCCGCGCGCTATGCCGAAGAGTACGGCGTCGGCATCTGCGCAATCGGGATTCGCGTGGCCAATGCGCAGCGCGCGTTCGAACGCGCAGTCGAACTCGGCGCGTGGGAGTTCGAAGGCGAGCGCCTCGGCGTGGGCGAGCTGCTGATTCCGGCGATCCAGGGCATCGGCGATTCGCATATCTATTTCGTCGACCGTTGGCGCGGGCGTGGCGGTCAGCGCGGCGGCCTCGGCGATATCTCGATCTTCGACATCGATTTCCGGCCGATCGAAATCGACACGGCGCAGGCCGATCTCAATCACGCGGGCAGCGGGCTCGTTGCGGTCGATCATCTGACGCAGACGGTCGGCGAAGGCCGCATGCAGGAATGGATCGACTTCTATCGCGATCTGCTCAACTTCCGCGAGATTCACGAACTGCATGCGAACTGGCACGTATCGGCGGAATCGCGCGTGATGGTGTCGCCGTGCGGCGCGATCCGCGTGCCGCTCTATGAAGAAGGCACGCGCCGGACCAACCTGATGCACGACTATCTGCCCGATCATCCGGGCGAGGGCGTGCAGCACATCGCGCTTGCCACCGACGACATCCTCGCGTGCGTCGAGCGCCTGCTCGCGAACGGCGTCGAATTCGTCGAGCCGCCGCCGCGTTACTACGAAGGGCTCGATGCGCGTTTGCCGGGGCACGGGCTCGACGTCGAACGGTTGCGCCGCACGCATGTGCTCGTCGATGGCGAGATCGGCGCGGACGGTGTGCCGCTGCTGTTTTTCCAGACCTTCGTGCGCCGCGGTGCTGGCGAGATCTTCTTCGAGATCGTGCAGCGCAAGGGGCATCATGGTTTCGGCGAGGGCAACCTCGCGGTGCTGGCGCAGGCGCGCGAGGGCAGCTAGTTTTTATGCGTTCATGCGCGCGCGGGCGTTGAATCGCGCGCCGCGCGAACGCCGCCTCGGGCTCGGGGCTCAGGGCGCGCCCAGCGCGCGTTATTTTTTCATCGACTCGACGGTTACCGGCGGCGTTTGCGGCAGGTCCGCGTTCGTCGCCATCCACAACACTTCCGCGTCTTCCTCGCTCGTGGACACCGCCGCATGGCCCGTGCGGCTGTCGAAGTAGAGGCTATCGCCCGCATTCAGATGCGTCGGCGCATACAACTCCGAATAGAGGCACACGCTGCCGCTAATGACGTACAGGAATTCCTCGCCTTCGTGACGGCCCCAGTCGTCGAAGGCATCGAGCGTATGTGCGGAAATGCGGATGCGAAACGGCAGCATCGCTTTGTGCGCGAGATCGGTAGCGAGTAACTCCATCTGGTAGCCGCGATACGCGTGGCGCTGGCCTTCGTTCTTACGGGTCAGCGCGCGCCGGCCGCTTGCGCTCACTTTCGGCGTGGAGCCGAACAGTTCGCCGATTTCGATCTTCAGGCCCAGGACGATTTTTTGCAGCACGTCGAAAGTGGGGGACATCAGGCCGTTTTCGACTTTGGACAGCGTCGAGCGCGATACGCCGCACAGGCGGCTCGCGGTTTCGAGCGTCAGGTCCTGCGCCTGGCGGGCGGCGCGTACGCGCCGCCCGAGGTCGGTGGTGGACGGGTCGGCGGGTTTGGTGAGGTGGGTGTCCATGAGGCTTGCGGCTCGTTCGGGTCCGCGCTTGATCGTGGCGAATGGGGTTTCCGATCATAACATTCGATGCGGCGGCCTGATTCGCCGGGCATGAACGGCGCGGCGAAAGGGGGAGCCGGCATGGGAGAGGCGCAAGGCGCGGGTGCGCTTTTCTCATCGGAAACGTTGGCCGTCGCGAGGCACAGCTTCATCTGCCCGAGCGAGTTTGTGCCGCAACACGCGCGTCGCAACTCGCAACTCACACGCCGCGATTGAACAACTCGTTGAGCTGCGAGCCGGGCGCCGCGCCCGTGAACTCGAAGCGTCCTTCGGCGAGCGCCCGGGCCGACTGCATGAAGCCGCCCCATGCCGCGCGCGCGAGCCCGCCGCCGACGCTGATGCGCCGCACGCCGAGCGCCGCGACGTCCTGCACCGTAAGCGTCGACGTCGAGCCGATCAGCAGATTGACGGGCTTCGGCGCCACGGCTGCGACCACCGCCTCGATCTGCTCGCGCGTCTGGATGCCGGGTGCGTACAGACAGTCGGCGCCTGCCGCCGCGTAGGCCTTCAGGCGCGCAAGCGCGTCGTCGAGATCGGCCTGGCCGGCGAAGAAGTTTTCCGCGCGGCCGATCAGCAACGTGTCGCCGCCGGTTTCGTCGATCGCGCGTCGTGCCGCGCTGATGCGCTGCACGGCGACGTCGACGGGGAAGAGCGGCGCGGCTGCGTCGCCAGTCGAATCCTCGATAGACAGGCCCGCTACGCCGGTTGCGACCGCGAGCTTCACGCTTTCGGCGACTTCCTGCGGGTCGCGGCCGAAGCCATTTTCGAAGTCGGCGTTGACCGGCAGATCGGTCGCCTCGACGATCGTGCGCAGATGCGCGAGGACCGCCGCGCGCGGGAGCGTGTTGTCGGCGTGGCCGGTGGACCATGCGAAACCCGAGCTCGTCGTGGCCAGCGCCTTGAAGCCGAGCGTTTGCAGATAGCGCGCACTGCCCGCATCCCAGGGATTGGGCAGCACGAAACAGCCGGACGTATGCAGGGCGCGGAAAGCGGCGCGTTTCTCAGCGGCGGTGCGGGGCATGGCATGTCTCCAGGAAATGAGGGAGCTGCAGCGAAGGAGCCGAGGCTCGTGGATCGTGCAAATCGGGATTGGACACAGCGGGATTCGATACAGCGGGATTCAACACAGGTTGAGTCTATTTTCTTATCGAATGCATGCTTGATGAAATGCATCAACATGTACTGCGCACTCGACAGATCGGATCGACGATATTCGCATGGATCGATGCCTGCTGGTCCCGCTTCGCGAAGTGCTCCGCGTCAATGCAAGAAAGCGAGCCATGCCCTGGAAAGGCATGGCTCGCTTCATATGGCATGGAGACTGTAAAGCCGTATACGCCGCGCGAGATACGCATGCCGCAAAAGCGCGACGCGTGTCAAAAGACACTCAAGCGACTCTCAAGCGTCCTGTCGAAAACGCCTGCCCGCGCGATTGCGATACGGTGTGCAGTACGCCTTACTGATCCGCCGGATTCGTCACCATCGGATGCTGCCCGCCCGATTGCGACGTTCCCGTCGCCGGCGTTCCATAGCCGGTGGTGTCGCCCTGGGCCATGGCGTTCTGCGTGGCGACGCGTGCTTCGGCTGCCTGAATATCGGCCGGATAGCTGGCGTCCGTCGATTCGGCCGGGTTGTAGCCCACCTGTTCGAGCTGCTGCAATTGCGCCTTCACTTCCGCGCGCGTGACCGGCTGCTCGGATTGCGCGAACGCCGCGAGCGGCGCGGCGATGACGGCCGCGAATACGGCGGCCTGAATCAGCGATTTCATGATGTTTTCCCTCCGACATTGTCTATCGGTACCGCGACAATCCCGGCACCCATTGACGGAGTCTAGAAAGCGGGTCGCCTTGGGGAAACCACCAGGTCGTTAATTCAGTATTGACGCAAACAACAAGTCGGCGCGTTGTAATGGGGGCGTGGTGCCGTTCGTAAGAGAAACGCGGAAATTAGCGGGACATTCGCTCAAGCGCCCTTGCGCACGTCGACACGATAAGCGGTGATTTGCCGGTAAGTGTCACCGGGCCGCACGATCGCCTGATCCTGTCCGGTCATATTGACCTGGTTCGGAAAGCCGCAGGCTTCGAGGCACAAACCCGCATGCCGTTGATAACGCACTCCGCCGCGGCCGCCGTTGCCGTTCAGTGCATTGCCGGTATAGAACTGCAAGCCGGGCTGATCGGTCGATACGGTCAGCTCGCGTCCGCTGCCCGGATCGTATGCGCATGCAACCTCGCGCACTCGCGGCGGCGTGCTTTCATTCGAGCCGTTCACGCCATTCGCGCCATTCGCGCCGCTTTCGTCCTCATCGCGCAGCACATAGCAATGATCGAAGCCGCCCGCTCGCGCAAGTTGCGCATGCGGCCAGTCGAGCCGCGCGCCGAGCGGCGCGCTCTGCCGGAAGTCGAATGCATTGCCCGCGACGTCGGCGAGCTTGCACGGAATCATCGTCGCGTCGACTTCGAAAAAACGTTCGGCGTCGATCGACAGTACATGCCCTCGAATATCGGTGCCCGCGCGCCCCGTCAGATTGAAGTACGGATGACTCGTCAGATTGAGCGGCGTCGCCGCGTCGGTGATCGCTTCGTATTCGATCGTCAGCGTGCCGTCGTCGTCGAGCGAATAGCGCACCTGCACGGTCACGTTGCCCGGAAACCCGGCGTCGCCTTCGGGCGATTCGAGGCGCATCAGCAACGCGCCGCCGTCCTCGCTCACGTCCCACAGCGCGCGATGAAAACCGACCGTGCCGCCGTGCAGCAGGTTCGTGCCTTCATTGCGGTCGAGCGTGTACTCGATGTCGTCGAGCATGAAGCGCGCGCCGGCAATACGGTTGGCCCAGCGACCGATCAGTCCGCCCATATAGGTCGTTGCCGCGACGTATTCGGCGGGCGTGTCGTGGCCGAGCAGAATATCGCCGAGACGTCCCGCGCGATCCGGCGCATGCCAGGAGACCAGCGTCGCGCCGAGGTCGCTGATGGCGACCTTCATGCCGTGCGCGTTGCGCAGCGTATAGAGCCGGACGCGATCGCCGCCGTGCAGCGTGCCCCACGGCTCGGAAGAAAGTTGTGCGATGCTGATCATGTGGTCGGTGCAAAGAAAAAATAAAAAGCGCTCAGCCCGCCGTTTGCTCCGGCTTCGAACTCGCGCGCTCCTGGTATTCGCGCGGCGTGCAGCCGAGTTCGCGCCGGAATACCGCGTACATGTATTGCAGCGACGTAAAGCCGCAGCGAATCGCGACCTCCGCGCTCGATGCGTCGCGTTTCGCGAGCAGCGACTTCGCAACGTCGAGCTTGTGGCGCAGGATTTCCTGGTGCACGGTGCATTGCCGTTCGCGCCGGAAGTACTCTTCGAGCGACGAACGCGACACGCCCACATAGTCGGCTACCTGTTCGGTGCGGATGCCCTGGCACGCGTACTGGCGAATGAAGTGCCGCGCGCGCATTACGTAGGGGCTCGCGAGCGGCTGATGCCGCGTCGATTCGAGCACGTTGATGCCGACCGGCGGCACGAGAATGCGGCGCCCCGGAAAACGCGCGCCGTGCAGCATCTGATGCAGGATGTGCGCGGCGGTGCGGCCCATTTCCTCGGTGCCCTGAATCACCGACGAAAGCGGAATGCGCGTGAGCGTACGCGTGAGAGGATCGTTGTCGATGCCGATGATCGCGACTTCCTCGGGCACCGGAATGCCCGCGATCAGGCAGGCCTGCAACAGATGGCGCGCCCGCGCATCGGTCACGGCGATGATGCCGACCGGCTTCGGCAATTGCCGCAGCCACGTCGTGAGCTGTTCGGCCGCCTGGTTCCATGACGGTGCGCTTGTCGACAGGCCGCGATAGATCTCGCTGCCGATCTGCGCGGTGCCGTGTCCGTCCGTGCTGCGCAAATGGGCGAACGCGAGTTCGCGCTGCTGCGCCCAGCGGTTTTCCTGCGCCTGCGGCAGGCTGTAGAGCGCGAAGTTTTCGAGCCCCGCGCCGATCAGATGCGTGTACGCGAGCGATACGAGCTTGCTGTTGTCGGTCGCGATATAGGGTAAGTCCGGGGGATACTGCTCCGGGTCTTCGTACGAGGAGCCCACCGCGACCACCGGCAACGGACAGCCGCGCAGCGCTTCGTACACGGCGGGGTCGTCGAAATCCGCGATGATGCCGTCGCCGTCGAAGCGCTCGATGCCCGCGAGCCGACAGCGAAAGTCTTCTTCGAGGAACAGGTCCCACGCGACCCGCGTCGACAGCAGGTAGTTGCCGATGCCGGTGATGATCTCGCGGTCGTAGACCTTGTTCGCGTTGAACAGCAGCGCGATCCGATGGGTCGTCTGGGGGGCTTGCGGACGGGTCATGACGGTAAGCGGCGTAGGGCTCGAATGGCCACGGCGCCTTTGTCTCCTGTGTAGTCGAGCGGGCGCCGGCGGGCCGCCCCGTTTTTTAAGCGTCCGGTTATTCTAGGCCCCGAATCGCGCCGTGGTAATCAACAAACGCGCGGGCGGTAAGAAACATCAAGCGTGCTGCGCAATTTCGCAATTGCCGACATATCGTGCAAGCGGCAGCATGGCGTCACTTTGTCGACCGGCGCGGAGCCGTCGCGCGGGTTGCGATGCGGCACAACAAGGAGACGCAGATGCCTTACTTCGAACACATTCCCGAGATCCGTTATGAAGGTCCGCACGCGGATAATCCGCTTGCGTACCGTCACTACGACAGAAACAGGAAAGTGCTCGGCAAGACGCTCGAAGAACATCTGCGCATCGCCGTATGCTACTGGCATACGTTCGTGTGGCCCGGCGTCGATATCTTCGGCCAGGGCACGTTCCATCGTCCATGGCAGCAGCCCGGCGACGCGATGGAGCGGGCCCTGCAGAAAGCCGATGCCGCATTCGAATTCTTCTCGAAGCTCGGCACGCCGTACTACACGTTCCACGATACCGACGTCGCGCCCGAAGGCACGAGCGTCAAGGACTATAGCGAGAACTTCCTGCGCGTGTCCGACTACCTCGCGCGCAAGCAGCAGGACACCGGCATCAGGCTGCTGTGGGGCACCGCGAACCTGTTCTCGCATCCGCGCTATGCGGGGGGCGCGGCAACCAGTCCGAATCCGGAAATCTTCGCCTTCGCCGCGACCCAGGTGCGTCACGCGCTCGACGCGACGCAGCGCCTCGGCGGCGAAAACTACGTATTGTGGGGCGGCCGCGAGGGCTACGACACGCTGCTCAATACCGACCTCGTGCGCGAACGCGCGCAGCTTGCGCGTTTCCTGCACATGGTGGTCGATCACAAGCACAAGATCGGCTTCAAGGGCGCGCTGTTGATCGAGCCGAAGCCGCAGGAGCCGACCAAGCATCAATACGACTACGACGTCGCGACCGTACACGGCTTCCTGCTGCAATACGGGCTCGACAAGGAAATTCGCGTGAACATCGAGGCGAATCACGCGACGCTCGCGGGGCACTCGTTCCATCACGAGATTGCGACGGCGTTTGCGCTCGGCATTTTCGGCAGCGTCGATGCGAATCGCGGCGATCCGCAAAATGGTTGGGATACCGATCAATTCCCCAATAGCGTCGAGGAACTGACGCTCGCGTTCTACGAGATTCTGCGTCACGGCGGCTTCACGACCGGCGGCATGAACTTCGACTCGAAGGTGCGCCGGCAGAGCGTCGATGCGGCAGACCTGTTTCACGGCCATATCGGCGCGATCGACAACCTCGCGCTCGGCCTCGAACGCGCGGCGGTGCTGATCGAAAACGATCTCCTCGAACAGTTCAAGCGCCAGCGTTATGCCGGCTGGGACACGGAGTTCGGCCGCAAGATCCTGTCCGGCGACCATTCGCTGGCGACGCTCGCAACGGATACGCTGGCGCGCGATCTGAATCCGCAACACGCGAGTGGACAGCAGGAGCGCATGGAAAACATCGTCAATCAGGCGATCTATAGCGGACGTTGAAGAACGTAAGCGGCACAGCGGAACGTACGGCAAGAAGCACCTTATGAGGCATCGGAAAAAGCCTTACACAAAGATCGCGCGGCCACGCTGATCGCGCGAAACAGGAAGCTGTGGGTTGTCGTTGATCCGGTTCTGCGGCTCGCAGCGCAGGCCGACCCATCCGGTATTCCGGTTATCACAACAAGGAGACAGAAATGAAATTCGCAATGCGTCGTCACGTACTGAGTTCGCTCCTATGCGGAGCGGTGCTCGCCAGCCTGTCGCTTGCCGCACCGCTCGCGCATGCGAGCAAGGATCATCCGGAAATCGGCTTCTGTATCGACGATCTGCGCGTCGAGCGCTGGTCGCGCGATCGCGACTATTTCGTCGCCGCGGCGGAAAAGCTCGGCGCGAAAGTGTCGGTGCAGTCGGCCGACGCGAGCGAGGAGCGGCAGATCTCGCAGATCGAAAACCTCATTTCGCGTGGCGTCGACGTAATCGTGATCGTGCCGTTCAACTCGAAGACGCTCGGCAACGTGGTCGCCGAAGCGAAGAAGGCCGGCATCAAGGTCGTGTCGTATGACCGCCTGATTCTCGATGCCGACATCGACGCCTATATCTCGTTCGACAACGAGAAGGTCGGCGAAATGCAGGCCCAGGGTGTTTATGACGTGCGGCCGAAGGGCAACTACTTCCTGCTTGGCGGCGCGCCGACCGACAACAACGCGAAGATGCTGCGCCAGGGACAACTGAAGGTGCTGCAACCGGCGATCGACAAGGGCGACATCAAGGTGGTCGGCCAGCAGTGGGTGCCGGAGTGGAGCGCATCGACGGCGCTGCGCATCATGGAAGACGCGCTGACCGCGAACAACAACAAGATCGACGCCGTCGTCGCCTCGAACGACGGCACCGCCGGCGGCGCGATCCAGGCGCTCGCCGCGCAGGGCCTCGCGGGCAAGGTACCGATCTCGGGCCAGGACGCCGACCTCGCGGCCGTCAAGCGCGTGGCGGCCGGCACGCAGACGATGACGGTCTACAAGCCGCTCAAGCTGATCGCGGGCGAAGCGGCGAAGCTGTCGGTGGCGCTTGCGAAGGGCGAGAAGCCGGGCTTCAATGCGCAATACGACAACGGCAAGAAGAAGGTCGATACGGTGCTGTTGCAGCCGACCAAGCTGACCAAGGCCAACCTCGACATCGTCGTGAAAGACGGCTTCTACACGCAGGCGCAGCTCGCGAGCCAATAAGGCGGAAGACGGGGACGGAAGACGGGCGCGGCGTGAGCGCCACGCTTCGCGGGCCACGGTGCCCGCGAGCGTGGCCGCCCGCCCACCTTGCAGCGAGGCATAGCGAATGACGCAACCTCTTCTGACGATGCGCGGCATCGTCAAAGCTTTTTCCGGCGTGAAGGCGCTCGACGGCATCGACCTGACCGTCTCGCCGGGCGAATGCGTGGGCCTGTGCGGCGAGAACGGCGCGGGCAAGTCGACGCTGATGAAAGTGCTTTCCGGCGTCTATCCGCACGGTACCTGGGATGGCGAAATTCGCTGGGAAGGCGAGCCGCTGAAGGCCACGAGCATTCGCGACACCGAGCGCGCGGGCATCATCATCATTCACCAGGAGCTGATGCTGGTGCCGGAGCTCTCGGTCGCGGAGAACATTTTTCTCGGCAATGAAATCACGCTGCCCGGCGGCCGCATGAACTACGCGGCGATGTATCAGCGCGCCGACGAACTGTTGCGCGAACTCGGCATTAGCGGCATCAATGCCGCGCAGCCGGTGATGAACTACGGCGGCGGCCATCAGCAGCTGATCGAAATCGCGAAGGCGCTCAACAAGCGCGCGAAGCTGCTGATTCTCGATGAACCGTCGTCGTCGCTGACTGCCGCCGAGATCGCGATTCTGCTCGACATCGTGCGCGATCTGAAGCGGCGCGGCATTGCCTGCGTGTACATCTCGCACAAGCTCGACGAAGTCGCGGCGGTTTGCGACACGATCAGCGTGATTCGCGACGGCCGTCATGTCGCAACCGAGCCGATGCACGCGCTGACGACCGACCGCATCATCTCGCTGATGGTGGGCCGCGAGATCAGAAACCTGTTTCCGCGCGAGCCGTATCCGATCGGCGAGGTGGTCTTCGAAGCGCGCCACGTGACCTGCTTCGACGTGACGAATCCGCGCCGCAAGCGTGTGGACGACGTGTCGTTCTCGTTGCGGCGCGGCGAGATTCTCGGCGTCGCGGGACTCGTCGGCGCGGGCCGTACCGAACTGATGCAGGCGATCTTCGGCGCGTACGCGGGCGGGAGCGAAGCGAGCGTCATGCTCGACGGCAAGCCCTTGAAGATTCGCGCGCCGATCGACGCGATCCGCGCCGGCATCGCGATGGTGCCCGAGGATCGCAAGCGTCACGGCATCGTGCCGGGCTTGAGCGTCGGCCATAACATCACGCTCGCGGTGTTGCAGCGTTTCGCATCGGGCGGGCGCATCGATTCCGCCGCCGAACTCGACACGATCAATACGGAAATGAGGCGGCTTTCGGTGCGCGCGGCGAATCCGATGCTGTCGATCGCGAGCCTCTCGGGCGGCAATCAGCAGAAGGCGGTGCTTACGCGCATGCTGCTGACCGATCCGAAAGTGCTGATCCTCGACGAACCGACGCGCGGCGTCGACGTCGGCGCGAAATACGAAATCTACAAGCTGATCTTTCAACTGGCGCAGCGCGGCATGTCGATCATCATGGTGTCGTCCGAATTGCCGGAAGTACTCGGCCTGAGCGACCGCGTGCTCGTGATCGGCGAAGGCGAATTGCGTGGCGACTTCGTCAACGACGGTCTCACCCAGGAAGACATACTCGGCGCCGCGATCCGTCCCGTGCATCCCTCTTCGAACTTAACCGCAGCGAGTGCCGCATGACGCCCGACGTGACTTCCCAACGCACCGACCATGCCGTGCCGCGAGGCGGATTCGGCGGCGCGCAGCGCATTCAGCAACTGTTCGCGCGCTACAAGATTCTCGCCTTGCTGATTGCCGTCGCGGTGATCTGGACGTTCTTCTCGGTGCTCACGCACGGCGCGTTCGTCACGCCGCGCAATATATCGAACCTGCTGCGGCAGATGTCGATTACCGGCATGCTCGCCTGCGGCATGGTGTTCGTCATCATCGCCGGCGAGATCGATCTGTCGGTCGGCTCGCTGCTCGGCCTGCTCGGCGGCGTCGCGGCGATTCTCGACGTGAACCGTCACTGGCCGATCGGCGTGACGATTCCCGTGGTGCTGCTGCTCGGCGTGGCGGTCGGCGTGTTCAACGGATGGTGGTCGACGTACCGGCGCGTGCCGTCGTTTATCGTCGGGCTTGGCGGCATGCTCGCGTATCGCGGCATTCTGCTCGGCGTGACGGGCGGCTCGACCATCGCACCGGTTTCGGACAGCTTCGTATTCGTCGGCCAGGGCTATCTGCCGCGGCTCGCGGGCGACACGCTCGCGATCGTTATGTTCGTGCTGCTCGCCTTCCTGACGATCCGGCAGCGCGCGAACCGCCAGCGTTATCAGTTGCGGGTCGTGCCGTTCTGGCAGGACGTCGCGAAGGTGATCGGCGCGGGCGCGATACTGGCGGGCTTCGTCGCCACGCTCGACCGCTACGGCGGCATTCCAGTGCCCGTGCTGCTGCTGCTCGCGCTGCTCGGCATCTTCACGTGGATCGCCACGCAGACCGTGTTCGGCCGCCGCATCTACGCGGTCGGTTCGAACCTCGAAGCGACGCGTCTTTCCGGCGTCAACACCGACCGCGTGAAGCTCGCGATCTTCGCGCTGATGGGGCTCATGTGCGCGTTCGCGGGCATTGTCAACACGGCGCGGCTCGCGGCCGGCTCGCCGTCGGCGGGCACGATGGGCGAGCTCGATGCGATCGCCGCGTGCTTCATCGGCGGCACCTCGATGCGCGGCGGCTCCGGCACCGTGTACGGCGCGCTGATCGGCGCGCTCGTGATGGCGAGCCTCGATAACGGCATGTCGATGCTCGACGTCGACGCGTACTGGCAGATGATCGTGAAGGGCGGCATTCTCGTGCTGGCCGTGTGGATCGATGTGGTGTCGGGTTCGAATCGCCGTTGATGAGCTTGAGTTGCAACAACGCGCATGGTGTGCCGGCGGAACCGGCGCACTGCGCGGCATACCTTGCGGCACACCGCGCGGCACGCTGTGACATGAAACTTCGTACAGCGCCCAGGCACTAGCCGCGCGCAGTTAATGAAGCACCCCACGATTTTCCCCCGCCGCCCGCATTCCTTGCACGCCCATACCGCACGGCCACCCGAGCCGCGTGCGCGCATTTAAGTCTCCCGCCGGCCGGTTCGTCTTATTACTATTCGCAAACAACGGCGCGAGCGGAGTCGGGCGTCCGCTCGCTTGCGCCGCTTTCCCGTCATCGTGCCAGCCGGTCGAGCCATGCCATCGAGCCATGCCATGTTAACGCGCAGAACCTTCCTGCTCGGCGGCGCCAGCGCGTTGGGCGGTCTGCTGCTCGGCTGGGGCGTGCTGCCGCCGCGGCAGCGCCTGACGACGTCGGCGCCATTGCCGGTGCAAGGCTCGCAGGTCGCGCTCAACGGCTGGGTCAAGATCGCCGCCGACGACAGCGTGACGATCATGATGGGCAAGAGCGAAATGGGCCAGGGCATCCACACCGGCCTCGCGATGCTGCTTGCCGAGGAACTCGACGCGGACTGGTCGCGGGTCAGCGTCGAAGCCGCGCCGATCGACCGGATCTACAACGCCGTGCAGAGCATTGTCGACGACCTGCCGTTTCGGCCCGACGACGATAGCCTCGTCAAGCGCGGCGTCGTGTGGATCACGAGCAAGGCGGTGCGCGAATTCGGCACGATGATGACGGGCGGTTCGTCGAGCATGAACGATCTGTGGACACCGATGCGCGAAGCCGGCGCATCGGCGCGCGCGATGCTGATCGGCGCGGCGGCCGAACAGTGGCAGGTGGCGCCCGGCGAATGCCGCGTGGAAAAGGGCTACGTGCTGCACGGGTCGGGCCGGAAGGCGAGCTTCGGCGCATTGGCGACGCTGGCGGCGCGGCAGCCGTTGCCGCGCAAGGTCGACTTGAAGCAGCCCGCCGATTTCAGGCTGATCGGCCAGCCCGTGCGGCGCATCGAGGCCACGTCGAAAATCGATGGCAGCGCGCGTTTCGGCATCGACGTATTGCCGAGCGGCTTGCTGTACGCGAGCGTCGTGATGTGCCCGACGCTCGGCGGCACCGTCGCGCGGTTCGACGCGACACCCGTGCGGACCATGCCGGGCTTCGTCAAGGCGTTCGCGGTCGCGCCGTATGCGGGCGGCACCGGCGGCGTGGCCGTGATCGCGGACAACCCGTATCGCGCGATGAATGCGGTCGCCGCGCTCAAGGTGGACTGGCAGGACGGCGCGGCCGCGAAGGTGTCGAGCGCGGAGATCGATCGCCATCTGCTGGACGCGCTCGATGATGCCGGCGGCCATGTGTACTTCCAGCGCGGCAACCTCGACAACGCGATGAGCCGCGCGGCGCGTACGATCGACGCCGTGTACCACGTGCCGTATCTCGCGCATGGCGCGGTCGAGCCGCTGAACTGCACGGTGCGGGTCGCGGACGGCGCGGCGACCGTGTGGGTCTCGACGCAGATGCCGGGGCTCGCGCGGCAGCACGTCGCGCGGGCGCTTGGCATCGATGCCGGGTTCGTCGACGTGCAACCGCAGTTGTTGGGCGGCGCGTTCGGGCGGCGGCTCGAACTCGATTTCATCGCGCAGGCCGCGGTCATTGCGCGCGAAGCCGAGGGCCGTCCGGTGCAAACGATCTGGTCGCGCGCGCAGGATTTCACGCACGACTTTTATCGACCCGCCTGCGCGGCGCGGCTTCGGGCCGGCTTCGACGGCGACGGCAAACTCGTTGCGTGGCACGCGAAATCGGCGGGGCAGGCGATCGTGCCGGAAGCGCTTGCGCGCTACTACGGCGTGCCGCGCATTCCGATCGACAAGACCACTTGCGAAGGCGCATTCGATCAGCCGTACGAGTGGCCGGCCGCGCGCGCGTCGCACGAGATCGTCGAATTGCCGGTGCCGGTCGGCTTTTGGCGCTCGGTCGGCCATTCGCACCAGGCGTTCTTTACCGAGAGCTTCACCGACGAAGCCGCTGTGGCGGCGAAGCAGGACCCGCTCGAATTTCGCGCGGCGCTGCTCGCGCAGCATCCGCGGCATCTTGCGGTGCTCAAGCGTGTCGGGGTGCTGTCGGGCTGGGGGCATCCGCTTGAGCCTGCTAACGACGGCGCGCGCCGTGCGCGCGGCATTGCGCTGCACGAGGCGTTCGGCAGTGTCGTCGCGCAGGTCGCCGAAGTGTCGATCGGACCGCAGAAGCAGATTCGCGTGCATCGCGTGGTGTGCGTGATCGATTGCGGCTTGCCGGTGAATCCGAACCTGATCCGTCAGCAGATGGAAGGCGGCATTGTGTTCGGTTTGTCGAGCGCGTTGCAGAACGAGATCACGATCGTCGACGGCCAGGTGCAGCAGAAGAATTTCGTGGACTTTCCGGTCGTGCGAATGAACGTGTGTCCGGCGATCGAAACCGACATCATGCCGAGCCAGCTGCATCCGCAGGGCGTCGGCGAGCCGGCCGTGCCGCCGGTTGCGCCGGCGGTGGCCAACGCGGTGTTCGCGCTGACCGGGCAGCGTTTGCGCACGTTGCCGCTGAAGCTCGCGTGAGCGTGGGTTCGATCGGGCTCGGCCCTGGTTTCGCGATTCGGGAGAACAACATGGCAATACTGAATATCAACGGACGCGCGATGAAGGTCGAGGCCGAGCCGGACATGCCGCTGCTCTGGGTGCTGCGCTGCGACCTCGGCATGACGGGCACGAAGTTCGGCTGCGGCGTGGGCATCTGCGGCGCCTGCACGATCAATCTCGACGATGCCGCGTGCCTCGCCTGTCAGACGCCGATGTCGAGCCTGCACACGCAGAAGATCACGACGATCGAAGGCCTTCAGGGACGCGAGGCGCAGGCGTTGAAGGCGGCGTGGCTCGAACTCGATGTCGTGCAATGCGGCTATTGCCAGAGCGCGCAACTGATGGCGGCCTGCGCGCTGCTCAAGCACAAGCCGAATCCGAACGATGCGGATATCGATGCGGCGATGACGCCGGTGGTGTGCCGTTGCGGCACGTATCCGCGGGTGCGGGCGGCGATTCATCTGGCGGCGCGGCGGATGGGGTAGGGCGCATCGCGCGGATTCGGCACGACGCCAGAATGATCGCCACGTCACCGCACGCTCGAAATCAGGCGGCAGCCGCATGTTCCACGATGACCGGCGCGAGCAAGCGGCACGCCGTTATCGATCATCGTGTCGTCGCCCTCGATGATGACGTTAGGCTGAATCTGTGGGTGTAGCGGACACTCGATCAGGTCGCCCTTGCGCGCGAGTGCTACGCCGTCGTAGTCCGCCGTTGTCGAGGCGGTGACGACTTTGCCGCCGTGGTCGGTGGTGTCGCCGAGCCGAATAAAATCCATGTCGTTGTCCTGGATCAGTTTGCTGGGTCAGTTTCTCTTCGGCGGGACGATTTCAGGCGTGCGCGGCAAGGGAGGCGCACCGGGCAGATCAAAGCGGGCTTCCCATCGCCGGGTGCCGTCGGGGTCGGCATGCTCGGCGCCCGGCACGTTGGTGTGCAGCGAGGGAGGCGCGGGATTACGCAGCACGCGTAGCACGCGATTGACGAACACGTAGGGTTCGGGAAGTCCCTCCTCAGGCGCGCCGAGGCGGGGGAAGTCGCCCGCGCGGATCAGCAGGCAGTGGCCGACCCGCTCGATGCCAATGTCAGGCCGTGCCAGTTGGGCTCGCACGGCGGCTTCCCCGCCGAGGCGGTCGACAAACAGGTCGCCGATAAGGGTGTACCAGTTCACGCCCTTGATGAAGCCGTAACGCCTCACTTTTGCACCGGGAGGAAGGTCGTCGTAAATCTCCGTCGGGCGTTCCGCTGACTCGCCTGCATACGACATGGTGTTGTATTCCATATCTTGTATGAACGCGTAGCTGTCGATTTCCAGTCCGCTGAACCGTTGCGCAAGCGCCCATTCCTGCGGCATGTACTCGTGGAAACTGTACGGCAGGATGGATGAGAGTCCGCCGTAGCCGCCCCGCACCGGCAGTTGTTCGCAGACGAAGCGCAGGAACGCTTCGTAGCTCCGGACACCTTCGGGTGTGTTCACGAAATCCATCGGCATCCAGAATTTCATATGCGACAGACCCCGGTCCCGTCCTTTTTGCACGATGGCTCCGCCCGGAATCTTGTAGTCCGACGCCATGGCCCGGTTGGTCAGTGTCTCGATCTGATAGGCTGCGGCGCTATCTTCGTCGATCGCGCTGGAGCGTACGACTTCCAGCTTGACCGCTGGCGGGACTTCCAGAATTGCCTGGCGGATCGCCTCGACCCCGCGTGGTGTCTTCCGGCTGAAGCGGCCGTCCTCGCCATTCCTGCCGCCTTTCAGGTAAGGGCCAAACAGTTGCTCGAAACGGTCGAAGCAGGCGAGCAGTTCCCGGCGTACATCGGGCTTCGAGCCGCGTTCAAAGAACACCGTGCCGATCACGCCGGGGAAGATCACCAGCCCGCCGCCCCGGTTGTCGTGCTGACATAGTTCCTCGCCATAGCGGCTGAAGGCTTCCGCCGGTGTCAGCACCGTTTTTTTATGGGAAGAATTCATCATGTGATCCATTTGAAGTAAAAGAAAAATTGGGTGGGCTGGTCAGTGCCGCCATCAGCGCCGCGTCGCCCGCTGTCGCGGTGATCGCCACCAGCGCGGCCAGCGCGCCGACCAGAGCCTGCGTCAGCACGACGGGAACGAGAACCCCATCGATGACGAGGACAACCACGGCCATCCCCCCGGACATGGTGATGCACACCTGTCCCCAGTCGATCTGCCGCAGTTGCTGGACGGTCAGGTCGGTCTGCTGTCTGATCTGCTGCCATGCGG
>NZ_JAAGPQ010000128.1:0-233 GCF_017104985.1 Paraburkholderia sp. Ac-20342
TAAAGACGGTGTGGAGATAGGGTGATAGATATTGAGTGAGTATGTGAAGTATGTACTGTAGAATGTAAGTCAGAGAACATAAGAAGTAAGTACATTGATGGACTAGTAAGTAGTAAGTACGGTATGTGATGTAAGTAGATGAGATCTACAATCAAGTCATGTAGTTTATTATAGTGTTGATTTTGTTCTTGTGTGCATGGTCATCTGTAGACTCACTTTTTTTTTTTTTTTTT
>NZ_JAAGPQ010000129.1:0-17130 GCF_017104985.1 Paraburkholderia sp. Ac-20342
CCGTATCAATATCGGTGCCCAATGTTTCGACGTTATTGCACGTGAGCCGATGAATGCCGCGCTCGGCCTCGACAGCATCGCTCCAATGCATGGCGATGCCGAGCAGACCCGGCCACGCCGACGGCCGCAGCCGTTCATGCGGACGGCTGAACGGCCGCATGCTCGTGTTGATCAGCACGAGCCGCTCGATGTCCTCGGGATAGCGCTGCGCCCAGTCGGTCGCCACCATGCCGCCGAGCGACATCGCCAGCACGCTGTACGGCCCCGGCGCCCCCGTTTGCAGAGCCGCTTGCCGCACGAACGCCACCATGCCCGCGACCGTCGCCGGAGCGCGCCGATCCGCGAACTCGCCGTTGCCTGGCAGATCGAGCAGCAGCAGGCGCGGGCACGCGGCATCGCGCAAGGCCTCGCCCGATGAGTGGCTCGCGGTCTGGCTCAAATGCTCGCGCAACGCATCCGGCAGATGCCCCCAGTGCCGGGTTTCGCGCGTAAGTCCGCGCAGCAGTATCCAGGTGCTCATACGGCGTCCGGCCTGTACCAGAGATCGATCGCGCTTTCCAGCATCTGCTCGCGGCGCTTGCCTTGCGGCAGCCAGCGCTGCGACGAAAACGCCGCGCGCGCGAGGAAGTCGAGCAGGTTCGCATGGCGCCGCAGCACGCGCGCCGTGCGATGCGCCTTGACCGGATTGAACATGCCCTGCCGCGAAAACAGCTGGCGCGGATTCTTCTTGATCCACAGCCACGAGCCAAGTTCGAGCGTCATCGGCAGGAAGATGTTCGGCGCCGGCACGCGATCGTAAGCGTAGTCCCATAGATCGCCGTGCACGAGATACTGGTGGCTCTGCGGCTCGAACTTATAGCCGTGGTGCGGATGCGCGTGCTCGAACATGCTCTTGAGCACGTACATTTCCGGCAGATGCGGCATTCGCTTGCGCGTACGCGCATAGGGAAACCAGATGCTGTCGCTCCAGCCGTAACCGGAGTGGCAATCGAGCGCGATGCTGAGCGGGCGCGTGGCCAGTTGCGTTTCGACGACCTGCAGCAGCGCGGCCGCCTCCGGCTCCATCGGCTCACCCGCACGGCCGCGATACCACGGCAGCCACGCGCCGACGCGCTGGCCGCCCGCGAGCAGCGGCACGCGCGCATCGGCATCCTGCGGCGCGTTGCGCATCAGATCGACACCGCGCGGATTCGCGCGCGTCGCCGCCCACATGCCGCCCGGATTGGCAATCGGCAGAAAAATCAGGCGAACCGACTGCAATTGCCGCACCAGCAATTCGTCCCACTCGAGCCGCGCGAGCAGCGC
Source organism: Paraburkholderia sp. Ac-20342 (assembly GCF_017104985.1). Classification (NCBI taxonomy): domain Bacteria; kingdom Pseudomonadati; phylum Pseudomonadota; class Betaproteobacteria; order Burkholderiales; family Burkholderiaceae; genus Paraburkholderia; species Paraburkholderia sp. Ac-20342. The sequence goes on from NZ_JAAGPQ010000129.1 coordinate 1,306, forward strand.
GCGCATGTAGTCGAGCACCAGTTGCGAGCCGATCCGTTCGAGGCCGTGAATGCCGCCGAAAAAGCCGATGGCCGGCGCGGACGGATCGGACGAACCGATGCTCGCGGTATAGACCGAAAAATGCCGGCCATGCACCGCGGTTTCGCACACGGCGCAGATTTCGAAGCTCGCACTGCCGTGGTCGAGAATCGACTTGAGATCTTCGTATTCCGCAAAGCTGTCGGGAAGAAAGCTCAAAGGGGTCGGCATGACGGCGTGAAGGATGATTGGGGACGGTCCCTGGATAACGCAATATAGCCTGGCCGCGTGTCGGCACGCGCGCGCGGCACGGTAGCGCACGAATCGTGTCATCCGTATGTCATTTTTCATTCTTCGGCGCATCGCGATCGGTGCCGCCCCGCTTCGCCGCTTCGGCTGACTTCTGGCTGACTTTGTTTTGCCATCCTGACGACATACAGGAAGGCATGAAATATATAGTCGTCTAGACGTTGCGATGCCTTCACTGAACCGTCACAGACGCTTCCTAGAATGTCCCCCACGCATACCGGCAGCGGCCGGCTGCAACGAGGAGAAACAGATGGAAACGATCCGTGAAGCCATTCGAATCGAACGTTTGAGCAAGACGTTCGGCAATGGACGCAAAGCGCTCGACGAAATCGATCTGCGAGTCGCGCCCGGCGAAATGGTCGCGCTGATCGGCGCATCGGGTTCGGGCAAGTCGACCTTGCTGCGGCACATCGCGGGCTTCACGGCCTCCGACGCCCAGCCCTCGCAGATCGAGATTCTCGGCCGGCCGATCCAGCGGAACGGCCGCATCGTCGGGGAAGTGCGCAGCATTCGCCGCGACATCGGCTTCGTGTTCCAGCAATTCAATCTGGTCAACCGGCTTTCCGTCGAAACCAACGTGCTGATCGGCGCGCTCGCGCGGCTGCCGTGGTGGCGCCGTCTGACCGGCCTCTTTCCGCAGGCCGAGCGCGCGCTATCGCTCGCCGCGCTCGACGAAGTCGGCATCGGCGAACATGCGCGCGAACGCGCCGCGAATCTGTCGGGCGGTCAGCAACAGCGCGCGGCACTCGCGCGTGCGCTCGTGCAGCGCGCGCGCATCGTGCTCGCCGACGAACCGATCGCCTCGCTCGACCCCGAATCGTCGCGCCGCGTGATGGACATGCTGCGCGCGCTGAACGTCGAGCATGGCATCACGGTGCTCGTGTCGCTGCATCAGGTCGACATCGCAATGCAATACTGCGCGCGCACGATTGCGCTGCGGCGTGGCAAGGTCGTCTACGATGGCCCTTCCGGTGCGCTCACGCCGGCACTGCTCAAGAAGCTCTATGGCGACGACGCGCACGAACTGCTCGACGACACGGCGCACGAGTCCCTTGCCGACGCCCCCGCGCAGCACAACGACACGAATCGCGCCGCCGCGCACTACCCGTTCACACTCGCTGCCGCGCCCTCGAACTAAATTCGCATCGGGCTGCAACACGCCGCATCGCCCATCCACCCCATTCCGCTCACTCAACCAGAACTTCACCCATGAAACTCCTGCGCTCACTGATTACGCTGGCTGCCGGCGCAGCCGCTTTCGCCTGCGTCGCCGCGGCTCATGCCGAAGAAATCAACCTCGGCATCATCTCGACCGATTCGTCGGCGGTGCTCAAGCAACGTTGGGAACCGCTGATCGACGACATGAAGAAGCAGACCGGCCTCGACGTGAAGGCATTCTTCGCGACCGATTACGCCGGCATTATCGAAGGCATGCGCTTCAACAAAGTGCAGATCGGCTATTTCGGCAACGCCTCGGCACTGGAAGCCGTGGATCGTTCGAACGGCGAAATATTCGCCAAGGCACAGCACGCGAACGGCGACAGCGGCTACTACTCGCTGCTCATCACCAACGTGAACAGCCGCTTCAAGACGCTCGACGACGTCTTCAAGAACACCAAGGACGTGACGCTCGGTTACGGCGATCCGAACTCGACATCGGGTACGCTGGTGCCGGCTTACTACCTGTTCGCGAAGCACAACACGCCGGTCAATACGTCGTTCAAGAGCGTGTTGCCGTCGAGCCACGAGGCGAACCTGCTCGCCGTCGTGAACAACAAGGTGGACATCGCGACCAACAACAGCATGGCGATGGCTACGCTCAAGCGCGAGCATCCGGACAAGTTCGCGCAGGTGCGCGTGCTGTGGACCTCGCCGCTGATTCCGTCGGACCCGCTCGTGTGGCGCAAGGATCTGCCGCAAGCGACCAAGGACAAGATCCGCAAGTTCTTCCTGAACTATGCGAAGACCGATCCGCATGAAAAGGCGGTGATGGCCGGCATTACCGAATACAGCGGCTTCGAGGCTTCGTCGGATCAACAGTTGCAGCCGATTCGCGAGATCGCGCTGTTCCAGCAGAAGCAGAAGGTCGAGGCCGATACGCATCTGTCCGACAGCGAGCGCAAGACCCAGCTCGCCGAACTCGATGCGAAGCTGAGCGCGCTTAGCGCACAGCAGAAGCCATGAACCCGGCCAATCTGGTCACCTCGCCGGCGCCCGCGGACGACCCGTCCGCGGCACGGGCGGCGGCGCGCGAGGCTCGGGCGAAGGCCGCCGGCAAGCTCAGCTGGCGCTCGCTGCTCGGCTGGATCGTGGTGCTGGCGGTTCTCGGCGGCACATGGCATAGCGCCGACATGCGTCCGTTCGATCTCATCAGCGACGCCGGGAACATGGGGCAGTTCGCGAAGGACTTCTTCCCGCCCGACTTCACCGAGTGGCGCACCTACGTGCATGAAATGTTCGTGACGCTCTCGGTCGCGATCTGGGGCACGGCCCTCTCGCTCGTGTGCGCGGTGCCGTTCGGCCTGATGTCGGCGCACAACATCGCGCCGATGTGGGTCGTGCAGCCGGTGCGCCGCCTCATGGATGCGTGCCGCGCGATCAACGAAATGGTCTTCGCGATGCTGTTCATCGTCGCGGTCGGCCTCGGGCCGTTCGCGGGCGTGCTCGCGCTGTGGGTGCACACGACCGGCGTGCTCGCGAAGCTGTTCGCCGAAGCGGTCGAGGCGATCGATCCGCGTCCGGCCGAAGGCGTGCGCGCGACCGGCGCGACGCCTCTCGACGAAATCGTCTACGCGGTGCTGCCGCAAGTGCTGCCGCTGTGGATTTCGTATGCGCTGTATCGCTTCGAATCGAACGTGCGTTCGGCGATGGTGGTCGGCATGGTCGGCGCGGGCGGCATCGGCGTCGTGCTGTACGAGGCGATCCGCTCGTTCGACTATGCGCAGACGTCCGCGCTGATGATCATGGTGATCGTCGTCGTGACCGTGATCGATCTCAGCTCGGCATGGCTGCGCGACCGGGTGATCTGATTCAGGGTGATCTGATTCAATGCGCGAGGAGCGAAACCGCTCCTCGCACCGCCGCTTTCTCGATTCATCAGCGCGCGTAATTCACCACCGGCACCGAGTACGAACTCGGGACGAAATCGGCACGGCCGCCGCGCTGCGACGAACCGTGCGCCGGCGCGCCGTAGCCGCTATTCCCCACCGCCTGATTCTGGGCCGAGACCTTCGCTTCGGCCGCCTGAATATTGGCCGGATAATCGACGACGTTCTCGGTGGCCGGATCGTAACCGACCTTTTCGAGCTGGACCAATTCGGCACGCACCTGCGCGCGCGTGACCGGTTCGTTAGCCTGATTCGACTGGGCCGAGGCCGCGAGCGGCGCGGCAATGAGAGCGGCGATAACGGTAGCTTCGATCAGCGACTTGATGGTCTTCATGATGTCCAATCTCCAGAGATTGCTTCGTTCGGTTGCCGCGGCGCCTTGTGCAACGACCGGTTGTCCGCAGCGGTGAAGCCAGTTTAGAAGCCGGCTGTATCGCACAGAAGCCCCTGAACCATGAATTCACTGTTGCGCTAGCCACCACAATGCGTGGCCGGCATATCGGCCGTGCGGTCAAATCGTCATGCATTACACTGATGACGCACAACGAAGCGCCCACGCCATCGCATCCGATCGAAGAGACCCGCGCCCATGCCGCCAGCCGTTGCCCTGCCTTCCTATCGCGCAACCGTGCGCGCCGAATGGGTCGATTACAACGGCCACATGCGCGACGCTTTCTATATGCTGCTTTTCAGTCTCGCCGGCGATGAGCTGATCGATCTGATCGGCCTGCCCGACAGCGTGCGCAAGGAACGGCGGCGCTCGATCTACACGCTCGAAGCCCATCTCAACTATCTGCACGAGATCAAGGAAGGCGCGCAGGTGCGCATCGACATGCGCCTCCTCGCGCACGACGCGAAACGAATCCACCTGTACCTTGAAATGTTCGCGCTCGACGGCCAGCGCGCCGAACCCGTCGCCGCGAGCGAGCAGATGCTGTTGCACGTCGATACGAGCGGGCCGCGCAGCATCGCGTTCGATCCCGACGTCGCAGCGCGCGTGCGCGAACTCGCGGAAGCCCACGCCGCGTTGCCGCCCGCGCGCTTCGCAGGACACGTGATCGGCCTGCCGGCCGTCACACGGCGCCACGCGACATAGCGGGAGACCCGGCAAACGGGCGGGTGAACAAACGGGCGAGCAGGCGAGCGATTGCTCGCACGGAAAGAGCGCCGCCCCCGACCGGCGGGCGGCGTATCGACGCAGTTCAGCGATTACGCTGGGCGCGCCATTGCGAAAACGTCACGAGGTCGATACCGACTTCGGCCGGCTCGATACGCGTCCAGCCATAGAACGCGTCGTCCCACTCCGGAATGCCGCGCGGCGTCAGCGTCCTGAACTTCATGCCGGAGCGATAGGCGAGGTCCGGCCAGAACAGCGGCATGACCTCGCGCACCGCGAGTTGCCGCAGCAGGTCGGACGGCCCGCCCTCGTCGGCGACGATCTCGCCCTGCGAGATCCAGTCGTTCTCGGCCCACGCGACGAACACGCTCGGATTGCCCGCGCTGTCGAACATCAGGATCACGTTCTGCTCGGGCCGCCAGTAGTACTCGACGATGCCCTGCGCGGCCACCACTTCGTCGATCACCTTGCGCGTGCGCGGATCGCAGTAGGTCATGCCGTTCTCGCCGAGCGCGAGCCAGCCCGATTCCGCGCAATGGCGGCTCTTCGCGTCCTTGAGGAAATGCAGGAGACGGTTGGCCGAATCGGGATCGGTCTTGCGCAGGTACAGGTCGACGATGCCGGCGTTGAACGCCTTGACCGCGACGGTTTCATCGGCGACACCGGTGAGCAGCACCTTCGCGCAGCGCAGATGCGAGATCGACGCGAGAAATTCGACCCCGCCGATGCTCGGCATATCGTAGTCGACGACAACCGCCGCCACTTCCTCGAAGCGCGAGGGCCGCGCGACGATATCGCGCTCCGCCGAGGTCTCGACGAAACGCTCGACACCCGGCTCGCTCAGGCACGCCGACGACGACGCGAATTCGAGCGAATTCTCGCGCGCATGCTGGCGGATATAGTTGAGCGCGGTTTGCGGCCGCGTGAAAAACAGATTGGTGTGGGTGTCTGGGAAAAAACGGCGCAGCGCATCGAGGTAGCTGTCGTTGTCGTCGACAAACACAACCGTGGACGGATAAAAAACGGGGGGTCGAATAAAGTTGTTCATGTTTTCACGTGGTTCATCACGCCGCCGCTGGAAGCGCTCCCGCAGGCACAACGGCCTGCCCTGACGACGATAGCCGAACCGTGGCCGGTGGTCGGCTCCGCTGCTACATAGTACAGGCTCCCTGCATGAACAGCACAGCTTGCGTTGCAGGGCGACCGTTGTATGCCAATCGAATAAGAAACGATTTACTGGCTCGAAAACGAAAATCGTAGTAGGCGCGAAAAAACAGGCGATCTCGATGACACGAGCAAGGAGCAGGAACGCCGCTTGCTCACTCGCTTGCGCGCTCCATGGGTTCCAGGTTCATTCCGACATCAGCCATCCGAATAGCCTCGACGCGGCGGTGGAAAGCGTCGTCGCGGGAGCCTGCGTTTATCATCGATTAATTGCAGTTCATGAAGATTGTTGGTTTAGATATGACGAATACCGGTAAGTTGTTGATAGTCGGCCTGCTGCTGATCGATGCAGGCATCGCCGGTTATCTGCTGTTTCCCAAGGACGACAAACAGCTCGAAGTCGCCGGCGCGGTGACAGGCAGCCCCGATAACGACGCGGCATTGGACTCGCAGGGCGGCTCGCCGCGTGTGACCGGCGGCAGTGTGTTGCCGGCCTTGCCGGCCGACGGTGCTGCGGGCAAGGCGGGGCAGTTGCCGCGATCGCAGCAGTCTGCTGGCGGGGCTTTGCCGGCACAGAATGTGGTGCCGGCCGCGCCGGCCGCTCCTGCTCCGGCCCCCGCACTCGCGGCCGCGCCCGCCCCGAGTGCCGCGCCCGATGCCGGCCAGATCGTCACCGGGCGAATCGATAGTGCAGTGCCCGCTGCACCCGTTGCACCCGCACCGGCGCAGCCGCCCGTGTCCGCGCGTGCGCAGGCCCAGCCGCTCATGCAGCCGCAACCTCAGCCGCAACCTTTGCCACAAGCACAAGCTCAGCCGCAATTTCAACCGCAGCCGAGGCCGCGACCGGCGCAGCGCGTCGAGCAGGCACAGGTGCGCAGATACGACGTACCGCGCGCGAACGGCGCAAACCCGTATTCCAACGCGATCCCGAACGCCAATGAAGGCACGAACGCCGTCTCGGCGGCACTGACGCAGCAACTGGTGCGGGAATCGGCGAGGCCCGATCCGTCGCTGCCGATACCGTCCAGCGCCGGCGCGCCGCCGCAACCGCCAATGCCGACAATGCCACAAATGCCGATGCCAACCGGCCGTGGCTCGAACCCGGTTGCGTCGGCCATGACCGATCAGCTGGTGCGGGAGTCCGCGAAACCCGATCCCTCGCTGCCGATGCCGTCCGGCGTCAGCGTGCCGCTACAGCCGCAAATGCCGGCCAGCCGGAGCACGAATCCAGCGGCATCGGCAATGACCGACCGGCTCGTGCGCGAATCGTCGAACGTCACGCCGACTCAACAGGCGCCGTCGCAGGCCGCCGGCAAGCCCTAAGGGCTGTGACCGAGATTCTGACTCGCGCAAGAACCGGCGGCGCGCATTGCGAGCCGCTGGCGCCGACTCGCGGCCTCTGACTCGTCTGCCACGCCTCGCGGCCCGACCCGCCATCAGCGAGGCCGCCCCGTGGCCGCTCATGGCATGCACCCCGATCGTGCTAATTGCCTCCGCCCTGCCCTCCCGCTGAGCGCCGGAACAGGATAAGCTTCGCCCCCTCGCTGTTTTCGCGCTCACGCCGAAGTTCCGGAAAACCCTGCCTCGTCCCCACACGGCCCGCTCGAGCCGGCCGGCGGGCGCTTGTTGCCGCCACTGGCATGCCGCGTGCTTATCGACGGCCCACAGCCCATTGCACGACGAAGCACGACGCATCCAGATCACTCGAACAAGATCGTTTTAATCAAGGACCACTCGCCATGAAAAAGACCCTGCTCGCCGCCGCGCTGTGCGGCGCCTTCACGCTGTCCGCGCACGCGCAAAGCAGCGTGACGCTCTACGGCCTGCTCGATACCGGCCTCGTCTATACGAACAACCAGTTCGGCCACAGCAACTGGCAAGTCGTGAGCAGCACGACGCAGAACACGGTGTTCGGCCTCAAGGGTTCGGAAGACCTCGGCGCCGGCCTGCACGCGGTCTTCAAGCTCGAACAGGGCTTCCTGCTCAACAACGGCGCGCAGGCGTTCTCCGGCAGCGCGTTCGGCTCGCAGGCATGGGTCGGCCTGCAAAGCGATCCGTACGGCACGCTGACGTTCGGCCGTCAGTTCGACGTGATGAACGACCTCGTCGGCCCGCTCTCCGCAAGCTTCAACACCTGGGGCGGCAGCCTCGCCGCGCATCCGTTCGAGAACGACAATCTCGCCGCGAACTCGGTCGTCATCAACAACTCGGTCAAGTACACGAGCCCGGTCTATCACGGCGTCACGTTCGAAACGATGTACTCGTTCAGCAACAAGGCCGGCGACTTCGCGAACAACCGCTCGTACGGCTTCGGTCTGTCGTATGCGCAAGGCCCGCTCAATCTCGCGGCCGGCTATCTGCAGTTGAACAACGCGGGCAACGGCACGGGCGCCGTGACGGCCAGCGACGCGAGCGCGAACTTCATCGCGCGGCGTCAGCGCATCTGGTCGCTCGGCGGCAACTACACGTTCGGTCCGGCCACGGTGGGCCTGCTGTGGAGCCACACGCAGATCGACGACGTCGCGGGCGTGTTCTCGTTCGGCACGGGCGACTATCTCAGCGCGAGCGGCGACCCGGCCGGCACGCTCGGCGGTTCGCTGCGCCTCGACAACTACGAGGCGAACGTGAAGTACGAACTGACGCCGGCATGGAGCGTATCGGGCGCCTACACCTACACGCACGGCGCGTACAACGGCTCGTCGCCGGCCTGGAACACCGCGATGCTGCAGACCGACTACGCGCTCAGCAAGCGCACGGACTTCTACCTCGAAAGCGTGTACCAGAACGCGCACGGCGCGCCAGCTGGGTCGGTGCTGTCGCACGCGATGATCAACACGCTGTCGCCGTCGTCGACGAATACGCAGGTGGCGGTCACGGTCGGCATGCGCCACGCGTTCTGATGACGGGCGGCGCGTCGTGAAAGCGGCGCAGGTGCCGAGGGTGCTGAAAGCGCATCGCCCTCACGGCTGCGCCGCCGCGATCACCTGCGAGGCCAGCGCATGGTGCTGGCCGCGCCGCGAACGGATCGCGTGAATCTCTTCGAGCACGCCGTCCGCGCGGCCGAGCCGGCGCAATCCCGGCAGCAACGACAGATCGTCGACGCCTGGCTCCGCGAGCGGAAACACGCCGAGCCCGCGCGCCGCGAACACCGCCATCAGCGCGCTGTCCTCGAATTCGCCGACGATGCGCGGACGAACGCCCTGCGCCTCGAACCAGCGGTCGAGCCGCGCGCGCAAGGCACCGTGACGGGTCGGCAGCAGCACGGGCACCTCCGCGAGACAGTGCGGAAAACTCGCGCGAACCGGCTTGCGCACGATCTGCGCGGGGCCGTACCAATCCACCGGCGAACCGGCGACACGCTGGCTCACGACGCGCAGATCCGCGCCATGCGGCGCCGGCTGACAGGCAAGTACGAGATCGAGCCGATGCAACGCCAGCTCCGACAATAGCTGCGCGGGCTCGCCCTCGTGGCACAGCAGCCGCAGCGACGGCGTGGCCAGCACCGGCGCGAGCAGCGCATGCGCGGCGAGCTTCGACATGCCGTCCGACAACCCGACCGCGAAGCGCACCGCGCCTGCGCCGGTCGCCTCGCGCATTTCGTCGAGCAAGGCCTCGCCGAGCTGGAAGATCTGCTCGGCGCGATTGAACGCCTGCTCGCCGGCTTCGGTCATCGCGACGCCGCGCCCGGCCGGCTTCAGCAGCTGACGCCCGAGCGCTTTTTCGAGCTCGCGCACCTGTGCGCTGATCGTCTGCACGGCCATGTCGAGCCGTTCGGCGGCGCGCGCGAAACCGCCTTCCTTCACGACGATCCAGAAATAGTACAGATGACGGTAGTTGAGCATGCTCGTTTGATACTTCGAAAAAACCGATGTATTGCTCAGCTTATCACTGGTTTATTCGAACCATGAAAATCCCGATCATGACGGTTCCGCCACCACCGGCGCATCGCCTTTGACGAACCATCTCATGGATACCCTGCTCGCCCTCGCCGCCGATCCCGCCACCTGGGCCGCGCTCCTCACGCTGATCGTGATGGAGATCGTGCTCGGCATCGACAACCTGATCTTCATCTCGATCCTCAGCAACAAGTTGCCGGCCGCGCAACGCGCGCGCACGCAACGCCTCGGCCTCATGCTCGCGCTGGTGATGCGGCTGACCCTGCTCGGCACGGTCGCGTGGATCGCGCAGTTGACCGAAGCCGTGTTCACGCTGTTCGGCCACGGGTTTTCGTGGCGCGATCTGATCCTGCTCGGCGGCGGCCTGTTCCTCGTGTGGAAGGCGACGAGCGAAATCCGCCATCACGTGACCCACGCGGACGACGTCGCCGCCAAGGCAAGCTCGACCGTGCAGTTGGGCGTGGCGGCCGCGATCGGCCAGATCATCGTGCTCGACCTCGTGTTTTCGGTCGACAGCATCATCACCGCGGTCGGCATGACCGAGCACATGCCGATCATGTTCGTCGCGGTGATCGTCTCGGTCATGGCGATGCTGTTCGCCGCGCAGCCGCTCGCACGCTTCATCGAGCGCAATCCGACCATCGTGATGCTGGCGCTGAGCTTCCTGCTCGTGATCGGTATGACGCTGATCGCCGAAGGTTTCGGCTCGCACGTGCCGAAGGCTTACATCTACGCGGCGATGGCGTTCTCCGCATTCGTCGAGATGATGAACATGCTCGCGAGGCGCGCGAAAGCGAAGCCGGCCAAGCGGGTGGAAGGTGTCTCGCGTTGACGGCCGCCGTCACTGCGGCTCGACAGCGCGACTGCGAGCCCCGGTGGCGTACCTCTGGTCCCGCGTGCGTGAAATGCGGTTGGAAAGTTTGAGGGTTGTTTGAAGGTTGTTTGAAAAAGGGCATCGGCCCATTCGATGCCCGCGAACACAAGGAGCTTCATCATGAAATGCCCTGTCTGCACGACGACCGATCTGCTGATGACCGAGCGCCGCTCGATCGAGATCGACTACTGCCCGAACTGCCGCGGCGTATGGCTCGATCGCGGCGAACTCGACAAGCTGATTGCGCAGGACATAGGCGACGCGGGCCCCACACGCGACGATGCGCGGCACGCAGAGCGCAGGTATGAAGGAGAGCGCCAGCGCGGCCACGACGAGCGCCGCGCGGACTATCGCGGCTACCGGAAAAAGCGTTCGATTTTCGATATGTTCGATTTCGACTGAACGCTTCGGCGCGGCGCGAACCTCGGCATGAACCCCGGCATGAACGCCGGCGGAATTCAGCGCGCCTTGCCGCGCGTGCCCTTGCCCGCGCTGGCCGCGCGCGGCGTTTCCTTAGCGGCGGGCGCGCCGCCGTTCATCTGTTCGAGCCACGCCAGCGTATCGACGTACGACAGAAACTGCTTCAGATATTCCGGCGACAACTCGCGCATCAACGACAACGCGCGATGCACGAGGCTGCTCGAATTGAGCGGCCCCGCATTGCCCGGCACCTTCGCGAGCGACTGACGCACCTGCTTCTCGGTGCGGACTCTGGACCAGACGTCCCTGAAGTAATCGAGCGCGGGCAGTTCGGGATAAGCGGCGGCGCTGGCCTCGCCATGAGGACGCGCGCGATGAGCCATGCGTTCGACGAGGCTCGCGAGTGTCGCGTCGTCATTGGACTCGCCTGCCGCCGCAGAAGGTTCGGACGCGCTATCGGCCTCGGCCACGACGGCCGCATAGGCATCGAGCAATCCCGCCAGTCTCTCGTCGAGCACGCGCCGCGCCTCGCCGTGGTGATGCAGCACGCGCCGCGCCAGTGCCTCGATGAAATGAAAGCGCACCGGGTCGAGGCGATCCGCGCCGCGCGCGCGCCATGCGTCGAGCGTGGCGCGAACCGGATGGCGCGCATCGTCCTGCACGGCATGCGTCAGGCTCGCCGCGCTCCCGTCCCGATTGCCCTGCTCGCTACTCTCGCCATACTCGCCGCGCTCGTCGTCAAGCACCGGACTTCTCCGTGGCGGCCGCGGCGGACGGCCGCGGCACCGGCGCGATTTCGACGCGACGGTTTTTCGCGCGGCCCTGCTCGTCGGCATTCGAACTCACCGGCTGGCCCGAACCGAACGCGGCCGCGAACAGCGACGCCGCCGGCACGCCGTCGTCGATCAGCGCGCGCGTCACGGTCAGCGCGCGCTGCGCCGACAGCTCCCAGTTATCGGCGAAACGCCGGTTGCCTTCGCGCAAACGCTGGTCGTCGGTAAAGCCGCTCACCATCAGAATCTGGTCGCTCGCACGCAGATAGGCGCCAAGCGGTCCGGCGAGGCTCTTCAGCAACGCGCGGCCCTCGGGCTGCAACTGATCCGAGTTCAAGGCGAACAGCACGTTGCCGCTAATGCCGATGCGCCCGTTGACGAGCGTCACGCGACCCGCCGCGAGCGGCCCGGCGAGCGCCTGTTCGAGCGTCTTGCGGCGCTGCGTTTCGGCCTGGCGCTGCTTGACCTCCTGTTCGAGCTTGCTCGACAGTTCGAGCTGCACGCCGATCACGCCCACCAGAATCAGCACGAACGCGCCGAGCAGCACCGACATCAGATCGCCGAAAGCGGCCCAGATCGGCGCGGCCGTTTCCACGCCGCCGTCGATGTCCTCGCTCATACCGCGTCGGCTCCGGCGGTTGCGCGCTGCACGGCAAGCCGTTGCAGATCCTCGACGATCTGCTTCTGCGACATCACGCTCAGGTCGACTACTTCACGCGCCTGGGCGACGTAATAGGCCAGTTGCTCGTCGCTGCGCGTGAGCGATCTGCCGAGCGCCGCTTCGATGCGTTCGAGATGCGCGACGAGCTTGTCGTTCGATTCGCCGAAGACCTGCACGGCCGCGCCGAATGCTTCGCCAAGGCTCGCCACTTCGACCGCGCTGCCGGTGACTTGCGCGGCGACCGCGCCGAGCTTGCCGGTCTCGTGTTCGAGGTGATCGGTGAAACGGCTGCCGACGCGCTCCAGCAAATCCGCCGAGGTGGAAACGAGCGCATCGACGGCCGTGCGCTGTTCGGTGGACGCGTGGTTGACCGCATCGAGCAGCGTCTCCAGCGTTTCGAGCAGACGGCTGCGTTCCTGCAGCATCGCGGTATCGCGGACCATGCTGTCGGAGAGCTTCTGGCGCAGTTCGGCGACGACCTCGGCGGCGGCCTTCGGCGCTTCCGATGCCGCCTGCACGAGCCGTTCGATTTCGGCGATTGTTTCGCGTGCGTGGGTCTGTGTTTGCGCCGAGATGTCGCGCGCGGTCTGTGCGAGCGCTTCGCAGATTTCCTGCTGGCGGCTTGCGGTTTGCGCGCCGGTTTGCTGCCATTGCTCGCTCAGATTCGCAGCCATTGCGCCGAGCGTTTCGGTCCATGTGGTCTGGCGTTGCTCGTCGCGTGCGGCGAGTTCGGTTTGCATCGCCAGCGCAGCCTTCGGTGCTTCGGCCGCTGCCTGTACGAGGCGGTCGATTTCGCCGATTGTTTCGCGTGCATGAGTCTGTGTTTGCGCCGAAATATCACGCGAGGTTTGAGCCAGCGTTTCGCAAATCTCCTGCTGACGGCTTGCGGTTTGCTCGCCGGTCTGCTGCCATTGCTCGCTCAGCTTTGTAGCCATCGCGCCGAGCGTTGCGGTCCACGTGGTCAGGCGTTGTTCGTCGCGCGCGGCCAGTTCGGTCTGCATTGCCAGCGCGGCCTTCGGTGCTTCGGCTGCTGCCTGTACGAGGCGGTCGATTTCGCCAATCGTTTCCGTTGCATGCGCTTGCGCTTGCACCGAAATATCACGCGCGGTCTGTGCCAGCGTTTCGCAGATTTCCTGCTGACGGCTCGCGGTTTGCTCACCGGTCTGCTGCCATTGCTCGCTCAGATTCGCAGCCATCGCGCCAAGCGTTTCAGTCCACGTAGTCAAACGCTGCTCATCGCGCGCGGCCAGTTCGGTTTGCATCGCCAGCGCGGCCTTCGGTGCTTCGGCCGCTGCCTGTACGAGGCGGTCGATTTCGCCGATTGTCTCCCGTGCATGAGTCTGTGTTTGCGCCGAAATATCGCGCGCGGTTTGCGCCAGCGTTTCGCAAATCTCCCGCTGACGGCTCGCGGTTTGCTCACCGGTCTGCTGCCATTGCTCACCCAGCTTCGCGTTCATCACCCCAAGCGACTCGGTCCACGCGCTCAGGCGCTGTTCGTCGCGTGCCGCGAGTTGCGTCTGCAAGTTCGCATGCGACTGGCCGACCGCTTGCAGCAACGACGCGCCATGCCGCTCGAACGTCGCCGCGGCCTGCGCCAGCGCCTGCTCGTTGTTCGCCGCAAGCTGTTCGCCCGCGCTGTGCTGACGCGAGAGCGCCGCATCCCACGCCTGCGACATGCCGCTCGCGCTCGCTTCGAGCCGCACGGACACGCCGTCGAGCAAGGCCGCCGAGCGCTGCTCGAAGGTTTCGGCGACACGCGCGAGCGACGCGCGCTGCTGTCCGGCGAGCGCCTCGCTCGCCTCGCGATGTCCGGCGAGCGCGTCGTTCCAGATCCGCGCGACGTTCGCGCTGGTCGCCGCGAAGCCGTCCGACATGCCGTCGAGCTGCCTGTGCACCGCCTGCGTCACCGAGTCGTGCAACGCCGTGGTCTCGCGCGCGAGACCGGCCATCGTCGCGGCGACGACCGGCTGCAACGCCTCGCCGGCCGCACGCGCGCTACCGGCCACGCTGTCCTTCAGCGACTGTTCGATGACGCCGGCGAGGCGCTGGTACGCGGCCTCGGTGCGGCCGTAAAACGCGTCGAGGCCCGCGATCTGCCGTTCGTTCGACGCGACGCTCTGCTGATCGATCGCGCTCATCATCGTCTGCAAACGTTCGACCAGTTGCGACATCGCGTCGGACTGGCGCTGCAGCAGCCGGAAGCTTTCCTCGCGCTGATGGCTGCGCGAATAGACGCGCAGCGTCGTCGCGATCTTCAGGTCGAGCTGTTGCGCGGCATCGAGCCGTTCGCGGCGGCACAGCGCCGACAGGAGCCCAAGCATCGCGGACGTCGAAACACCCGCGATCGAGGTGCCGAACGCGAAGCCGAGCCCCTTGACCGGCGCCGCCAGCGAGGCGCGGATCGCCTGCAGATCGCTGGCGCTTTCGAGCGCGAGGCCGGTGCCGCGCAGCGTCATCACCATGCCGAGCAGCGTGCCGAGCATGCCGAGCAGAACCAGCAGGCCGACCAGATAAGGCGCCAACGCGGGGCCCGGCAGCGCCACGCGCTCGCCCTCGACACGCAGACGCACGGCATTGCGCAACCCCGGATGCAGCGTGTCGAGAAACGCCGACAGCCCCGGCGGCGGACCGGACAGTGCGGAGACCGCGCGCGTCAACGTGCCGGTGGCCTGGCTATAGCGGCGCAATTCGAGCGCGCCCAGCACGTAGAACATGCCGATCAGCAGCGTGACGGCGAACGCGAGCGGGTTGGTGACGGCATAGCCGGCTGCGATCCAGCACACAGCGGCGAGACCCGCGAGAAACACGACGAGATCGATACGATATCTGGACATGGGGTCCCAGTTAGCAGGCGCGAAGGGCCGCGAGCAGCCCTTCGACCGGTTGAAAACGGACATCCAGTTCGGCAAGCAAGACGCTCTGCATGTCCTTGCGGAATACGTCCAGCCACGCGTCCTGCGTGACCGGCGCGCGGTGGCCGGCGGTCGCGGAGAGCCCGGCGGGGTCCGCGGCCGCGGCCACGGCTTTTGCCTGGGCGGTGGTGGCGGCGCGGGCCGTGGCCTCAGCCTCAAGCGCTTCGGCCGGCGTGGGATCGGCGCCGGCTTGCGTCTGTGCCGGGCTCTGCCGTGCGGCGCTGGCATCACCTTCGGCATCGGCTGAGGATTCGGCATCGGCCAGCTTTTGCCGCGCGGCATCCGCTTCGGCGGCGGCTGCTTCAGCTTCGGCCTGCCGCTGAAGCGCGGCCTCGCGCAAACGCTCGAAGTGCCCGCCGATCAATCCCGGCACCGCCGCCAGCACGGTCCGCTCGCGCTCGCTCAGCGCGCGCTCCATCACCGCATCCACGACCGCGAGGCGCGCGAACGCCGGCGTGCGCGCGGCGAGCAGCGCGCGCAGACGGCCGCGCAACGTGCCGATCGCCGTCTCCATCGACTGCTGGAGCGCAAGATAGCGCTGACGAAACACCGCGTAGTCGGCTTGCGGGTCGGC